>NZ_JBBBQR010000024.1:0-56529 GCF_037136835.1 Pectobacterium sp. 1950-15
TGCCAGCCCCTGCGTGAGCAGTTGGCCGGTTTTCGCATTGTCCAGACGGTTTTTCGCCGTCAGCGTCAGAGCCGACAGCCCCAGCAGCTGGCCGGCATTCCCGATGTCATCGGCCGTCAGCGCCAGCGTCTTCGCCTGCCATTGCCCACGGTTTTCCAGTCGGCTGGCAGTCAGCGTGCTGTCGCCCTGACTCAGCCACTTCCCGCTGTTGCGCGCCGTGGTGTTAATCGCCAGCGTCAGTGCATCCATGCCCAGCATCGTGCCCTGATTGTCCAGTGCGTTCGCCTGCACCTGCAACCGGCGACTTTCCAGTGAACCCGACTGCTCGACCTGATCCGCCTCCAGCTGTACCTGCTGGCTGCCGCTCATCAGGCCACGGTTGCGCACCGTTCCCTGCAGCGTCAGGTGCAGCGCGTCACCAGAGAGTTCCCCCTGATTGAACAGGTCAGTCGCCGACAGCCCCAGCGTCGCGCCATAAAGCTGGCCCTGATTGGTCAGACGGTCGGCAACGGTCAGTTGCAGTGCGTCAACCCCGGCGATTTCGCCGCCGTTAAACAGGCTATCGGCCGTGATGTCGGTGCGCTGCCCCAGCAGCGTGCCCTGATTATCCAGCGTTATTCCCTGCAACTGAATGGCGTTCGCCTGCCAGCGCCCGCGGTTGGTGAGCGTCGTACCGGACCAGTCCAGCCGCCCGTCCGTTTGCAGCGTCCCGATACCCTGATAATTCCCCTTCAGCGACAGGGATGTCAGGGCGACCACGGCACCGTCATTCTGGATCGTGTTGCCCGTCAGGGTTGCCGTGCCGTTACCGGAAAGCGAGCCCTGATTGGTGATTTGCGTGGCATGCAGTTGCAGGTTACCGCCCGACACCAGCGTGCCGCGGTTGTCCAGTACACCGTCGCCCGCCCCACGTCCCTGAGGTGAAGATGACGCGTTGAGCTGCTGAATATCTGCCGCCAGCGACAGCGCCATCGGCAGGAATGAACGCTGACGTGCGGCACTTGCGGGCGCAACGGTGACGCTAAGTTCACGATCGGTCTGCACCCGCCCCGTATTGATGAAATGGGCAGACTGTAGCGTCAGGTTATCCGCCAGCCACTCGCCGTGGTTCTCCGCTTGGGCGGCCTGTAACACCGCCGCCCCCTGCGTGAGCAGTTTGCCGCGTTGTTGGTTGGTCAGCCCGCCCTGTGCCGTTACCGACAACGCCTGAATCCCGAGCAGTTGCCCGGCATTGGTCACCTCATCCGCTTCCAGCGTGACGCTTTTCCCTTCCAGCGTGCCGCTTTGTTTAATGGCGTCTGCCTTCACTACCACAGATTGATTGCCGCTGATGACGCCCGCGTTATCCAGCAGCCCGGTGGTGTTCAGTTGCAGGGTATTGATGCCCTGCATGTCGCTGCGGTTGTTCACCTCCGCCGCCGCAACCGACAGGTTGTCACTGCGTAGTTCGCCGCCGTTATCCAGACCGCCAGACAACACGATCCCCAACGAATCGGTGCCCACAATGCCACCGAGATTCGTCAGACGGTTTGCCGCTATCGTCACGTAATTACCCAGCACCGTGCCCTGATTGGTCAAGTGCTTCCCTTGCAGGGACAACGCCCGGCTTTCCCAGTGCCCGCCGTTAACCAGCGTGTCGCCCTCCAGCGTCAGGGTGCCCGCGGTATTCAGCAGGCCACGGCCCTGATAGTCGCCACGCAGCGACAGCCCCGTCGCTGCAACCACTCTCCCGTCGTTCATCAGCGACATGCCCGTCAATGTCGTCTGACCCCGACTAGACAGCGTGCCCGGATTCTCCATCAGGCGCGCAAAGAGCGTGGCGTCACCGCCCGTGGTCAGCGTGCCGCGGTTGATTAACGTCCCTTTGCCGTCGGTCATCGGCAGCGTCAGAGACAAGGCGTCATCGCCCTGAATCTGGCCGTCATTGGTGAGATTATTCGCCGTCAGCGTCAGCGTTTTCGCCTGCCACTCTCCGGTATTCACCCCCTCCGCCGCCGTCAGCACCGCAGCGCCCTGAGACAGCAGCTTGCCCGCCTGCTGGTTGGTGAGCCGATTGGCCACCGTCAGCGCCAGTGAGGACACGCCGAAGATGTTTCCCGCATTATCCAGTTCATCCACCTGCAGCGTGACGTTTTTTGCCTGCAACGTGCCCTGATTATCGAACCGTTTAGCCGTTGTGCTGCTGTCACCCTCACTCAGCAGTGTTCCCTGATTAGTCAGATTGCCGGTTATCGCCAGCGTCAGCGCGTCGGTGCCGTGAAGCGTGCCCTGATTGGTCAGTTGTGCCGCCTCGGCCCGGAGCTGGTTGCCCTGCAGTGTGCTGGCGTTAGTCAGGTTGCCGGTCAGGAAGAGCGACAGGTTATTGATACCGCTGACCGTGCCACGGTTGTCGAAAGACGTACCGTTCGCTGTCAGGGCTAAGGCCTGCAGCGTGCCCCGGTTCTCGGCCTTCGCCGCCTGAAGGTGCAGCGACTCCCCACTGAGCCAGTCGCCACTATTGGTAAAGGTATCGGCGACGGTCAGGTTCACCGCGCCCCGCGCCTGTGCCTGCCCGCTGTTTGTGAGGGTATTGGCCTGAAGGGTCAGGGTATTGCCCTGCAACGCTCCGACCTGACTGACGACATCGCTGTGAATGGTCCAGCTCCCGGCTGCCAGCAGGCTGCCGCGGTTGTCCAGATGGGTGGCCGTAACCTGTCCGTCGCCGGTAAGGCTGGTTTTGCCCGTATTCAGCCAGCGTTCGGCATTCAGCAGGAACTGCTGTGCCTGAATGGCACCGTCGGTCTCGGCCTGCCCGGCGTTCACCGTCAGGTCCGTGCCGGCCAGCAGCGAGCCGGTCGCGGATTGCGTCAGGGTGCGCGTGGCGTCCAGTTGCAGCGTGTTGTCGGCCTGCAGCGTCCCCTGGTTGGCGAGCGTGCCGGTGTGCAGCTGTAAATCAGGCGCGGTGAGCGTACCGTCATTGCTGACACGGTCGGCGGTAACCAGCAGGGTGTTGCCGGCCTGCATCAGGCCGCGGTTATCCAGCGCGTCACCCAGCGTCAGCGCCAGTTTTTCCCCCGCGCTGAGCGTGCCGCGGTTCACCAGACTGCCGCCGTGCAGCGCCAGCATCTGCCGCGCATTGATAGTGCCGTGGTTTGCTGCCGTCTGGCTGGTCAGGTCGAGTGTGTTCGCCGTCACCCCGCCCTGATTGGTAAACTGGTTAGCCTGTGCACTCAGCGTCGCGGCCTGCAGTGTGCCACCGTTGGTGATGGTGTCGGCCAGCAAAAACAGCGAGTTATCCGTCAGGATGTTGCCCTGATTGTTCAGCACCGTTTGCAGCTCAAGCGTCACGTCATGGCGGGCGCTGAGTAATCCGGTGTTGTCCAGACGCTGTGCGTTAACCGCCAACCGCTCGGCCGCCGCCAGCGTGCTGCGGTTCGTTATGTCACCGCCGCTGAACGTCAGCCCCTCCCGCGCGGCGATATCGCCCTGGTTATCCAGCACATCCAGCGTCAGCGTGAGGGTTTTCCCCGCCAGCGTGCCGCGCTGCACCAGACGTCCGCCCTCCATACTCAGCGTATTGTCCGCCGTTACATTCCCCTGCCAGTCGCCCTGCTGCGTGACGCGTACCGTGGCGTTGTTCTTCGCCTGAAGCTGCGCGCTGCCGGCACCGTTAAGGGTCTTTGCCGCCAGTCGCACATCTTCAGCACCCGCGCTGCCCGCCAGGGACACCGCGTCGCCGCGCACATCGAGCACCGACTCCGCCTTGATGCCGCTCGTTGCATCCTGCTGCAGCGACTGACCTGCCTCGATCGTCACCTTGCCCGCGGCAAGCTGGGTATTGTTGAGTGTGACACTGTCACCTTTAAGAGAGAGTTGATTGCCGGATTTGACCGTGCCCTGTGCATCAACGCCGGCACTGATAAGACTGTTTTGCGCCTTCAGCGTCCCGTCTGACCGGAGAGCGATATCCTGCCCGGCACGCAGCGTCGCGTCCTGCAGCGTGATGTCCTGCTTCGCGTTCAGCGTCAGCGCGTCACCCGCCTGCTGCTTGCCCCGCAACGCCAGCGCGTCGGCGTCGGCCTGAATATTCCCCTGTGCCACCGCATCGCCGAGGCTGAGTTTGCCGTTGGCCGACAGCGTGATATCCCCGCTGCGCGCACTCAGGTTGCCGACGTTAACGCCCACGCCTTTATCGCTGGAAACCAGCCTGATGCGGTTGGTGTACATCCCGCCCAGCGCGCCCGTATCCAGCGCAACCTTCACACCGCTGTCTGCCGCCTGCGCCGTCACTTTGCCCGTTGCATCAACCTGATTAGCCCCCAGCACAATCTGCGTGTCGTTGGCATTCAGCCCGGCGTTAATCTGCGCGGTACGGGCAATCAGGCTGAGGTAGTCACTCTTGCTCGCATCCAGCCCCTGCCCGGTCAGCGTGATATCGCCGCGCTTCACGTCGATATGCTGCAAATTCCCCTGCGCATCCAACTGCGGTTTGCCGGTGGTCAGCGTCACCTGCGGGGTATTGATAAAACCGCAGCCGTCGCAGGTAATGCCGTTCGGGTTGGCCACGATGACGCTGGCCTGTTTGCCGCCCACTTCCAGATACCCCGCCAGCGTACTGCGGTTGCTGGACACCACTTCGTTGATAATGGCGTCGGCGGCTTTACCCTTCAGGTTAGGGTTGTTCTGGATCAGCCCGCCAAGCTGGGTGGGATTGAGCTGCGCCGTGCCGTTATTCAGGATCAGACCGGGTTTATCAACGTTAAAATCCTGATACTGGTTGTGGGAAATCCCCGCGCTGTTTGGCGTGGCGATATTGATGACCGGGACGCCATTACCGGCCTGCTCCAGCGCGGTGTTGCCCGTCGCGACCTGCACGCCCGCCGCCATGGCTGGCAGCAGCGGCTGAAACGCAATCAGATGGATCAGCGTGTACGCCAGCAGGCGCTGTGTGGTTTTTATTGGTTTCATCCCTGAACCCCGGTCTTAACGATTAACAACGAAAAATGAAAAATAGTTAAAAAGACAGCCCAACGCGGTAATACACCACGGCGCTATCCGGCTTTAGCCAGTCGGGGTGTGCCAACGGCCACCCAACTGTGATTTGTTGTGAGAGATATTGATTCGCGACGCCAGCCCCTACCGCCGCGCCCCACAGCGTACCCGCCGATTCGCTTTCCGCTTTCTGTGAGAAAAGATGCCCACCGTCCACCGCCGCCGTCAGGGTAACGCTGCCCAACAGCGGCAACTGTGCTGCCCGCCAGTTGAGTTCGTTGCGCCAGTAACCACCACGATTGCCTGAGAGATACTGCTCCTTGAAACCCCGTACGGAGGTTTCCCCGCCCAGCGTGACCTGTTCGCTGCCATACAGGCGCTGCGGTGAATATTGACCGTAGAGGTTGGTGAGGTAATGGAGGTTGTCTGCGATCGGGTAGTAATAACTGGCCGCCAGCGTCACTTTGTTGAACTCAGCGCGGAACGCATCGTCAGACTTACCGTCGTCCGTTTCCGCGCCAAACCAGCGCGTTCCCCGGCTATAAGCCGGATTCAGTGTCGCCAGCCCGCCCCACAGTTTCTGGCTATGGTTGATGCCAATAATCGCACTGCTGAGTTTACGGCTGCTGATTTGCAGCAGCACATCGCTCAGGTAGTTCTTTCCGATACGGTGCGACAGGCCCGCAGAGAGGCTGGTTTTCATGTCACCGTTGCGGAATATCACGCGTGACAGCGTGGCGCGGTGCGTCTGGCTATCACCCGTTGAATGCCAGAGAAAATCCCGGTTGATGAAATCGTTACGGTAACGGCTTTGAGAATAGTCGTAGCTGAGCGTCCAGTAGCCGTAAGGCAGAGACACCCCCGCCTGCAGGCTTTCGGCATTGCGGCTATCGCGAAACTCGCTGCTGTGCCCGCCGTTGACAAACCACTGGTCGGCCAGCCCCAGCACGTTATCCGCCCACAGGCCACCGCTTAGCTGCCGCTCTCCGGTGCTTTTCTGCCCGCTATTATCGAAACCGATGTTTGCCGTCAGCGGAATCTGTTTCTTACTGGTCAGGTTGACGATGGAATAGCCGGGCTGGCTGCCGGGCTGAATTTCGATGCTCACCTGCTGCGTCGGCATGCGGTTGAGCTGTTCCATGCCCTGTTCTATATCTCGGAGATTGAGAATTTCGCCTTCCGGACCTGGGAAAACCTGTTTTAATGCCCACGTTGATTGGTTATTAAGATTAATAGATTCGAGGCGACCTTCCAGAATATCAATCTGCAATACGCCGCCAGAAAGATCTTGCTCAGCAATAAAAGCGCGACTGGTAATATAACCCCGTTCGATATACCAATTACTGACGTCATGAATCAGCTGATTTATATCATTAACATTAAGACAACGATTAATATAATCTTTATTTAGACTATTTTTATCTTTTTCACGCAGCAGGGAGCTATTGTGATAAGTAATATCCTTAATGAAAAAGCAGTACCCAGCATCGCTTCCGCCAGTGGGGTTCACCGTCGTTTGTGGCTGATTTAATTGCAATAAGGAATCGCGCTGCTGCCGGGATTGATCGATCACCTCGGCCTGCCGCTGCTGAATGTCATTTCTTTCTGCCGGATTAAGCGACGCGGAAAATACGGTATAAGAAAATAGCGCAGGCATGATAGCAATCAGCCTGAAAAAACCACGCATGGTTTCATCCCTGATGATAATAATTTTTTTGGCATAGTAGAGCCGTTAATTACCAAGCTCAATATGTCAGGTAATATATAATTTTATGATAATGGATTTGCGTTAAGTCGCGATAAAATACGCCCTTAACCAATAATTTCAGGTCTGTTACACCTCATCATACAATACTGCGCATTTCATAACCTTTTCTTGTCGATTCGCCAACCGGCAGACACCTCCCCATAGCTTCGTTGATGCATCATATTGTATATTAGCGCCTCATCGCCGTCGGTTATTGCGGCACTCACTTATATTTATCTCACCACGTTGCGCAGCGCTTCTCTCTGGGGGAACAGTGAATTATCCAATTGGGCAGATCAATCACAGCTATCTGGGCTCCAGCGTTTATACCATGCTGCGCGAGGCGCTAATTACCGGTCAACTCAAACCGGACGACCGCCTGAGAATACGGGAGCTTGCCGCACAGGTGGGTACCAGCGTCACGCCGGTGCGAGATGCGATCCTGCAACTGGCGAAAGAACAGGCGCTGGTGCTCAAAACGCCGCGTGATATCCGCGTTCCCCAGTTGACCGAAGCGCAATTTATCGAGATCCGCACATTACGGCTGGCGCTGGAAGGCACGGGAGCCGAACAGGCAGCCGCACACATTACGCCGAAGATGCTGGAGCAGATTGAGGAGAATATTCGCCAGAATCGTCTGGCGATTGACGAGAAAAATCTACGCGAAGCGCTGCGATTAAATAGCGAGTTTCACTTGTTTCTGGCGCAGGCGGCGCGTATGCCGCTGTTAACGCAGTTTATCGGCAGCTTGTGGATGCGCACTGGCCCGCTGATTGCCCAGGCCTATGCGCATTTTTCCGTGCAGATGGCGATCGAACATCATGAAGATGTCCTCGCCGCGCTACAGCAGCGCGATACCAGCGCCGCTCGTCAAGCCATCCAATCTGATATTCTGGATGGCAGCGAAACAATGCTGGCCTTTATTGCGATCGAACAATAGCTTATTGCGCTATGCCGCCATGAGTCGTGGCAACAAGCCGCGAATTAGCAGTCGGGTTTCTTTTGCCTGACTGATAAACGCGGGCAGCAACGCGGTAAAGCCGGGTTCATCGAGCGATTCTGCGGTGTGCTGAGTGCATAAACGCAGCGTCGCATTCTCATCCAGCGCCAGCCAGCAGCCTTTCATCGCCGCCATTTCAAAGTTGAGCATCAGCATGAGCTGGTAAACCGCCGTACTGATCTCCCCCTGAAATCGCATCACATCGCTGTGTAATAGCAGCACGCTGCTGCTGGCGGGGACCTCTAACACCACCGCCTCCTGCCCGTCAGAGTCGCGTAGCGCACAGATGCCGTCCTGCAAACTCAGTGGAGTACGGCTGAGCGAACCGTAATGGCGCAATAGGCGAGTAATATGTTGTTGTGTGGGTGTCATTCTGTTCTCCTTTACTCTTCACAATTAACCGTTAAGTTGCAGGCCTTCCTGCTGTAACTGTTGCAGGGCGTTGGCGGTAGCCGGACTGGCTTTTGCAATTTCGCCGCCCAGTTTGTAGCTTTGCGGTACGTTTTGATCCTGCCCGTAACTGAAGCTGACGCTACCGAGCAATTTATTCATGCTGACGCCCGCGCTGCTTGAGGCGTTGATGATGACCGCAGGGGTATTAAACCCTTCGCTCTTCTTCACCGTCTGCGAGACATCAATGCTGGCGAGACGTAAATTATTGCCGTCTTTAAACAACGCGATGACGTCATCTTTGCCGTGCGTTTTGTCCTGAATGCCCTTCTCGATCTTCTCCCGTACATCATCTTTCAGCTCCAGCGCAACCGTCACCGACGCTCTGTCGTTATCCTGCAAGCGGCTCACGATATCCTTCAGTGCGGGGTTGTCCGCAATCAGTTGATTAATGCGATCGGCATTGCTCGGCGGCAGCGAAGAAAACAGATGGTTGCCGATGACCTGGAACAGCCCGTTTTCCGTCAGTTTGCTGAGATTGGTGTAGGACGTCGTGTGTTTGACGCTATCCAGCGTGGCTCCGTCGCGCTGCGCAACATCCTGTCGCACGTTCAGCTTTTTCAGGCTCATCAATCCCTGATGCTGATCGTCAGTTTTTGCCGTTTTATCCGCAAAATGCTCATTCAGGATGGCTAATTGATCGTCCGGCTCCGCCATTTTTTTCACACCGTCAATCAACAGTTGACTGGCCGGATCGTTAAACGCGGAGTTCAGCGTTTTGGTCAGCGAATCGATGTCCTGTTTCTCCAGCGGTTCGGCTTTCTTCAAGCCCAGGCTGATCGACTGGTTAGTGCGTGAGTCAGCCGCCACATTCACCCCGATACTGGCCGAAGTGAAGAACGGGACGGTGCCATCCGGCGTGGTTCTGGCGGCACCCGCGCTGAGGGTCGCGTTTGCCCCCATCGCGGCCTGATTCATGAAACGCAGGCGGTTGTCGGATTCCGTGTAGGTTGTGGATTTTTCACCTTGTGCGACGCTGGACGAACTGGTGGCAGACAGCACATTGGCGCTTGCCGTCAGGCCGACGGATCCGCGCAGCGTAGCGCTGGTTGGCGCCGCACCTTTTTCCGTCAGGTTTATGCCACCGCGCAGTTCCAGCGCCGCGTTGCTATCCAGATTGAAGCTAACCGTTTTACCGGCCTTCACGCTGTGCTGCTCCCCTTTATCCAGCAGGGCAAGCGGGTTGATCGTGCCGCTTGAGAGGCCGTCAATAAATCCAGGCAGTTCTTCTTCGCTGAGGGTGAAATTCAGGGCGTTTTGCTGCGCCATTTGCAGGCTGGCGGATACGCCGAATGAGGCGCGGACATCCGGTGCAAAGCTGTGTTTGCTGTTAATACTTTGCGTCATCTGCTCCGTGGTTTTCCCTGTCAGATATTGGCTGACGTCATACCCGCCGGAATAGCTCACTTTACCGGTGATGCCACCTGAACGCTCGAAGGCGACATTGATGCCGTTTTCACCGCGAGAAAAACTCAGATTGTAATTCCGTTCGCCGCTGACACCACCGCCCGGCACCGGAGGAAAAGGTAATGGCGTGCCGCTGACCACAAACGACATGGACGCTCCACCACCATAGGTTCGGTTAAAGGCGATGCTTTCGTTGCTATCCAGCGACAAAACGGTCGCCTTCATTTTATCGATCATGTCCGTCTGGTTGGCCGCCTGCATCACGGTTTTCGACGTTACGCTGACGGCATTCTCTTCTTTCCTGAACGCCTTCATAAAGGTTTTCACCGAGTCATAATCCGCTTCCAGCGCCTTATGGTTGGTGAACCCCATGTCGGTCATCTTTTTCACCGGATTTTCGCCGTAGTCTCCCTGACGCAGCGCGTTAAGCTCTTTCATCATCGAGGCCAGTTCCGCTTCACCCGGCGACGTGCCAGATAATGCACCGATGCGATCGGTCAGCTTATGCAAATCCCCCAGCACCAGGGTATCCAGCACCAGCCGCGTTTTCGCCAGCGACAGGGCATCACTGGTATCCCGCTGCTGCCCAAACACCTCACTATTCGGCTTTTGAGCGATCGGCGTTTTGCTATCTACAAAGGCTTTGATCAACGTACCAGCCGTACTCGTTTTCGATGAAGGGTTACTTTCCATTGCCGCCAGAAGCACCGGAGCCAGATCTTTTTCTCTGCCGTGCACGCTGGCAGGCTTGCCTTCCGTGTTCATGACACCATTATCGTTTACCACGCCCTGCTGCCTGCCGATAAGCAGAGCTGCTTTGGCCGAGCTGCTTTCCAGTTCGGTCTGGAACTGTTTGAGCAGATTCACCAGCGGTTTTCCTTTCTCCCCCAGATCCAACTTGTCTATCTTACTCTCCAGATCTATCGCCGCCCCCTGTGGCTGGCCCGTCGTGGCATCCAGTTTTTTCAGTAACTCCGTCTGCATGTCGTAAACGGGTTTCAGTCCTTCACGCCCGCCGATCTGGTGCTGAACATGGTCAGCAAAGGTTTTTAACGGCCGGGGGACGTCCATGGAGAACGAGACAACATGCGCTCTGAGCAAATCTGACAGCTTGCTTTTCACCTGCTGTGACTCTTCGCCGGTTTTACCCAGAACCTGCACATCGGCTTTAACCGTGACCCCGGTCAACGGTATCTTCGTCCCTTTTGTCGCGACATCAAGCCGACCAAACACCGTTTCTGCGGCACGCGCTTCCGAGGGTAATGGCGCTTCCCCTTTCGGCACCGTCGTTTTCCATGCGTTGCCTTGCTGGGTATGAAGCTCATGATCGTCATGTGCCACCTGCAAATGATGCTGCGCATCCGTGCCCAGCGAATTGACTTTCCCCTCAATCGGCGTCTTCACAGGCTGCCATTGTGCGCTGTCATGATTAGCCGCATTTTGCCAGTCGGCCTTCGGCAGTTGGAAAAGTTGCCCGTCTTTGTTCAAGGCGAAGAGCGTCTGCTGGTGATCCAGCGTGATGTCTTGAATCTCACCGGACAACCCATTTTTAGGCAACGCCAGCGGTGGCGCAGCGAGTTTATCCGTTCCCGGTTTGATCTGGTGGAAATGCAGATCGCCCTGCTTATCGACGGCAATAAATTTATTGCGGTTGATGACCGCCATCGTCGAGACGCCGTCGTCCTTCGCAATACCAGGAAGCGCCGTGCCCGCAGACGGCGTCATTCGCACCTGTGGCAGCGCAAACACGGTGTTGTCACCGTGCGTAAACGAGCCGGATTTCTGGTTGATGGACAGCGGCGTGATTTCACCGTCTTTCAGCGTGTAAGCCTGATTGTCTAGCCCACGCTTCAGTTGGCTGGCTTCGACGCTGGATGCTTCCCAGTTTTGGGTATTGCCGTTGTAAAAATGGACCTTGCCGTCCTGTAACCCAATTTGCCCTAGTCGTCCCAGATCTAAGGTGTCTTTCGCTGCGGGGGCTGTCGTGGTCAGACCCAGCTTGTTATCGACGACCAGACTGTCGCTCAGGTTCCAGCCCGGCGTTGGCGACAGCCCATTTTGTCCCAGAGAAGCGACGTGTTTTTGTCCTTGACGGTCGGTGGCGAGCGCCTGCGTCTGGCCGTGTTCATCATGGGCAAATCCGGTAATACGGTGATCATCACCCAGCACCGTATTCAGTTCTGGCGTGCTGGCTGGGGTTAATGTCACGTTCGGTTCACCCGCTTCAGGCAGCGGTGCGTGGTAAAGCTTGCCGTCATTATCAGCAACCAGCAGGTGTTCTGCGGTTAACCCCACCGCTTTCGCATACACCGGTTCGCCGCTGTCCAGTTTGAGTTCCACCGGCTGCGGCGCGGCATCCAACGCGCTCATCAGATGCAGCTGCGTAAGGTGATCCTGCTCGGTCAGCATGGCCGATTGCCCATTCTGATTGGCGGAGAACGCCGTAATCTTATCGCTGAACGTGGCTGATTCCGTTCCCGCCGAGAGATTACTCAGCGTGTGATCATCTTTAATCGCATACAGTTGCCCATCCCCCTGCCGGGATAACTGGCTGTGGGCGACATCGCTGCTTTGCTGCCAGACGCCAAACTCGGTGTTTAACGCAAAAAGTTTGCCGTCATGCAGGCGCAATTGCTCGCCCGCGCCTGAAGCTGAATCAGGCTGCCGGTAAATACCGGTCAACAGCTCATGGTTCATGCGGCCAGATAGCGGCACGTTGGTGGATTCCCCCGCTTTTGTTTGCAGGGAGAGATGCTCTGGCGTGGATTCCAGCTTTACGCTACCTGCGCTCGATTTGCCCGTCGGCATCGCACTGCGGCCGCTGCTGTGCAGCGCAATGTGCTGATTTTCATCGCTTTGAATCACGAATAGTCGCCCTGATTTGTCGACTAACGCGTGCTGCTGTGCTTCCTGATTCTCATGATGGGCAACGAACGGCTGGCTATTTTTCCCGATGGTCTGTTGTAACAACGTGGTCAGCGCCTCCGGCAAGCCTTTGCCAAACTGAAGCTTACCGTGGCTGTCCAGCGTGATATCGGCTTTGGCCGCAGGTGGCGCGGTGGAGGCAAAACGCGGCAGGCTCTGGCTCGATCCGCCTGACGCCAGCGAATCGTGCGATGGACGCGGCAAGGCCTTCCCCATGTCTTCCGATGAAAATAGTTCGCGTAAAGTCGTTGATCGCGCCCCCTGACTCTTCACCTGGCTGCTGCTTCCCTGCTCCAGCTCGGGCGGTCTGTTTTTATCATGCAAGCCTTGCTGAATCAGGGATTGCGCGCCTTTCTGGCTCGCACTGGTGCTACTGCCCTGCGATAACGATGTTTTAGCTAACGTAGCTGGTGCAATCTCCGAAATGGACAGACCAGGCTGAACATGCTGGATTTTCTGCATAACAAGTTCCAAAGGTGATGAGGTGAACGTATCGGTTAAGTGGCCGTTTTCCCCTTCTGGTTCCCATCATCTTTCTCTTCCCGGAGCGGGAACCACATCACGCCGTCCCTCACTTAATACGCAACAGACGTAAGCCTGTTAATAACCCATCACGATTCACTTTCAAGGAGATGTTATGGCTGATATGACGATTACGCTCAGCATACAACCCGGCGCAGGCCTGTCCTCAACAGGCCTGAATTCCCAGCTTTCAGGCAGCAACAGCGGGGCATCGCCACGCTCTGCGCAGCAGGATAGCCAGCTTATGGAGGCACTCGGCACCCTGCTTAGTGCGCTCTTGCCTAATGCACAGGGCAATACGCCGTCCTCGACCGATGGCAGCCCGTTGGGTCAGTCTGGCGCAGGCAACGGTGGGAGTTCGGCGTTAGGGCAAAACGGCAGCCCCGCCGATATGTTGATGAAACTGCTGGAAGCGCTAATTCCGGGGAAAAACGGGCAGGAAGCGGGAAATCCGCTCTCTTCCGGTTCGTCGGGTGCGGCAGGCGGCAACAGCGGCGCCTCACCGCTGACAGGATCATCTGGCCCTGGTGGCGCAGGTGGTGCACAAAACCCAGAAGATCTGAGCCGCTCTCTGCTGCAAGACTCAGCTGGCAGCGCATTAGATAATGCCATTAGCCCAACGGCAGACGGCGGCGGCCAACTGAGCGGTAACGATCTGTTAAAAGCGCTGCTGGAATTGATCGGCAATCTGATGGATTCGCAGAAAGGTGAGTTTGGTCAGCCGCAAGGTAACGGCCAATCCCAAGGTGGCGGTTCGCCGTCAGTGGGCGCACCGCAGGCTGCATCCGGCGGTGGCGGTGGATCGCCTGCCGCACCGTCTGCGCCATCTGCTGGCGGTGGTGGTTCACCTGCGGCACCATCGGCGCCATCTTCACCCATTGGCGGTAACGGCGGCGGCGCGTCTGCCCCACTGACGGCCGCACCTGCTGGTGTTGGTGGTGGTTCTGCGGCATCGCCCAGCACGTCAACAGCAGGTGCTGGCCCCGTCTCTTTCCCAACCGCCAGCGGTGATGCCACCGTGGTAAATGAAACGATTAAAGTCGGCCCCGGCGAAACCTTTGACGGCGGTGGTAAAACCTTCACCGCCGGTAGCAAGTTAGGCGACGGCGGTCAGGCTGAAGGCCAGAAGCCGGTATTTGAGCTGGCTCCGGGCGCAACCCTGAAAAACGTGGTGTTTGGGGATAACGCAGCGGATGGCGTACACGTTCGCGGCGATGCCAAAATTGATAACGTACACTGGACCAACGTGGGTGAAGATGCGCTGACGGTGAAATCCAATACCGGTAAACCTGCTAACGTGGAAATCACTAACAGTAGCGCTCAGGGCGCTGCCGACAAGATTTTCCAGTTGAACGCAGACGCCAACCTGACCATCGATAATTTCAAAGCGAAAGATTTCGGTACATTTGTTCGCACCAACGGCGGACAACAGGGTAACTGGAATTTGAACCTGAGTAACATTGATGCAGAAAACGGCAAGTTCTCATTCGTGAAAAGCGACAGTGAAGGGTTGAACGTTAAAGGCAGCAATATCAACCTGACGAATGTCAATAATCACTACAAAGTGCCGGATTCCGCCAACTTGCAGGTGAATTAAGATGCCAAACACGATGACCTCTCCTACTCCGACACGCTGGGCGGATATCGCCAGGCAAGGCGGATACATTACGCCTGCTCAGCGTGAATCATTCACTCAGGCTATCCATCTGGTGAGAGCACAGTTGAACACCGTACTTGGCCAGTCAGGATCGCTGCGACGGGGTGAGTTCGAGTTCGACGCCTTTGTGGATTCGCTGGAGCAGGATTTTCTGCATCAGGCCGACATCCACACGAAGAACGGGCTACACAGCGACGTGGCGCAGACCTCGTTCTGGGTTGCCCGTCTGATCGCCGATCGTTTTATTGCGGTGCGTCAACTGTAATACCTGCGCCATATCACACCGGGGAAAAGCCAGCCAGGGAAACCTGTGCTGGCTTTTTTTATCTCGAATAGGATTCAGAACTTTTCCCAGTCACTGCTGCCGGTATTTGCCAGCGCCAGCCTAGTGGAAGTCGGTTTTTTTACTACCGACGCGCGAGGCTGTCGACGGGAAGGCGGTGCCTCTGGCGTGCTTTGAATGGCAAAGACGCTCATCAGTTGCACCAACTTCGCCGCCTGATCGTTCAGGCTCTCTGCCGCACTGGCGGATTCTTCAACCAACGCGGCATTTTGCTGCGTGATACTGTCCATCTGGGTGATAGCCTGATTGATTTGTGAAATACCGGATTCCTGTTCCTGTGTGGTAACGCCGATTTCGCTAATCAGTTCGGCGACATGCTGTGCCTGAGTGACAATATCTGTCATCGTTTCCCCCGCGTGTGCCACCAATCGGGAGCCGCTTTCGACTTTTTCCATGCTGCTGGTAATAAGTTCTTTGATTTCACGCGCAGCAGAGGCCGAACGCTGCGCCAGCGAACGCACTTCTCCTGCCACCACCGCGAAGCCACGCCCCTGTTCACCGGCGCGAGCAGCCTCAACCGCCGCGTTGAGCGCGAGAATATTCGTCTGGAAGGCGATGCCATCAATCACGGTAATAATATCGCCAATTTTACGGGAACTGGAGCTAATATCGTCCATGGTCGTGATGACGTTGTGCACAACATCGTTGCCTTTGGTCGCCGTTTGGCTAGCCGTGTTGGCAAGCTGTGCCGCTTCGCGAACGGTGTCGCCATTCTGGCGGATAGTTTGGCTGATCTGCTCCATGGAGGCGGCTGTCTGTTGTACGCTAGCGGCCTGCTCTTCGGTGCGCCGACTCAAATCATTGCTGCCAAGCGCAATTTCGCTGGATCCCGTTGAAATGGAGGCGCTGCTGTCATGAACCTGCTGCACAATCCCGCCCAGCCCGACGCGCATTTCATTCATGGCTGCCAGCAAACTGGTGGTATCGTCCGGTTGCAGTTCGACATTAATGGCCAGGTTACCGCTAGCAATCTGACGAGCAATGTCGGAGGCATATGCAGGTTCGCCGCCCAACAACTTTTTGATTCTGCGGGTAATCAACCAGGCGATAGCAATACCCAGCACCTCTGAGACCCCCGTAAAAGTCAGCATCAGAATACCCGCTGTCTGAGCGGACTGGCTGGCTGCATCTACCGCTTGGCGGGTATCACTTTTCTGGTAAGCCACCATCTCGTTAATAGCTTTAAAGTAGCTGGCCTGGGCAGGTTGGGCTTCGGTAATAATGACGTTTTTGGCCTCGTCCAGCTTGTTATCCTGGCTGAGTGAAATAACTTTTTGCGAAGCTGCAAGGCTAGCAGGTCGCACCTGATTTATTGAATCAAGCAGTGCTTTTTCTTGGGGAGTGTTAGCCCGTTCAGTGATACGTTTTAGAATCTCGCTATTTCTGGCCACATTTTCATTAATACGCTGTTTTGCTCCTTCTACTTGATCTGGCGCGGTAAACAGCGTCAGGTTGCGTACCGCAATCGCAATATTGTTCAGGTTATCTTTCAGTTCCTGGATCAGCAATAAGCCTTCTATTTGATCGCTGGCCAGTTTTTCTGTGGCATCACTTTGTTGCCGTAGTTGAAATTGCCCATAAAGCGCAATAAGCAGGCTAATACCCAGCACAAGGACAAAACCGGTACCGAGCATGGTGGCAAGTCTCATATTCTTGAAAATGCTCATAAATTACCCCCAAAGATTATTCTTAATCACGGAAATGTGATAAATAAAATCAGCCTGATAAAAAGACTATTAATTTATCTGTGTCATCGGGGAATAACTTAGCGAATAAACCTTAGGTATAAGTTAAGAAAAGGTAATTTTTATTTATTTTTAGAAATTATTTTTTAATCTTTATTATCAATAAGTTGTAATTAATTTACAATGATTGATGACAATAATAATCATGGGCGTGACTTTATATCGAGTGAAAATCAATGGCGTTTTAAAAAATCATTCATTAAATAAACCAATGAGGGGAGGATGTCTCTCATTTCATCTCGATGAAATTATTAAAATAAATGGCGGGGGATAAGGAAAAATTGGCTTAATCGATGCGAATGCCGCTTACGGCAACAATAATTTCGGCCTAATGCATAACGAGAGAGCAGCGCTTCCGCCCTGCTCCCCGTTGTTTTTTTCGCTTTAGCTGGCGAGCTTTTGCAGCCCCATATTGACGATGCGGTCACCAATCATGGCCGCATCAATACCCAGAGACGAACCGCCATTGCCGCGAGCATTCAGGTTGGTATTGCCGGTATCACCGGCGACCGCGCTCTTGATCATGCCGACCGCTTTCATGAATTTATCCATGCTGCCTTTGGTCATGCCGTCGTCATCCGGTTTGCTCAGCGCTTTCGCCCAGGATTTGTCATCCTGCTTCGCCGTCTGCCAGTTATCTTTCTGATATTCCGGCTTACCGAAAACTTCAGGATATTGATCCATAAACTGACCAATTTCTTTCGCCATCGCCCGATCTTCTTTATCCACGAAGTAACGAGTCGGACTGTCATTGTGCGTGCTGATGTTGTTCAGCTCCTGCAAACCGGCTTTTTGCCCAACGCTCATCCCCAGCGTGCTGCCCAGTTGATTGAATGCGCCCGCGCCACTCAGGCCTTGCAAACCGTTGTTACCCAGTTGCAGCGGTGAAGTTTGCCCTTTCGCCTGGCTCAGGCCGTTGCCCAAAATGGCGGACAGTGCATCGTTAACGCCCTGGGTATAGGCAGAAATTTCCGGCGACGCCGGCTGCTTGTTGCCGAAAAGCCCACCCTGTTGCTGCGACATGCCGCCGCCCAGCAGATCTTCCAGTGCGCTAAACAACAGGCTGCCCATCATGGCCGATGGATTCATGGCATTCATACCGGCACCCAGCGCGCCGCCCAATCCACCGCCGAGCGCACTGCCCAGACCGCTGCCGAGGCTACTACCGAGACCGCCACCCAGGCCACCGCCCAGCAAGCCGCCACCTAATCCCCCCAGGCTGCTGCCCAAACCGCCGAGCCCACCGCCTAAACCACCACCCAGGCCGCCGCCCATCAGGCTGCCCATGAACATCATGGTCGTCATAATATCAGACAGCTGTTCTGCGATGTTGCTACGCTGGCCACCGAACGCCGACTGCGACGGCGAACCGCCCTGTTGTGAAGATTGAGATTGAAATAAACCGCCGTTACCGCCCGCCTTGATCGTGATTTGCAGAGAGGTTCCGCCACCAAGAGAATTAAGCATAATGTTTCCTCAATGAGTAAATGGGTTATGAAAGCGCCAATGGATGTGCGGTCAGCCCGCGTGATTGTGACACTCCCCCATTAAGTGATTTTCTTGCCTGTCCGGTTCCCGTCTTATGCACGAAAACACACGACTTTTTCACGGTTCAGCGCGGCGGCAATCCGGCCAAACGCCAGAGTTCATCGATCGCCACGACCGACTCACTCACGGTGGATAGCATGCGGCGTATGCGCAGATGTTGCTGTTCATCCAGGCTCAGGCTACAAGCTGGCAGCGCGTCAGCCTCCAGAAAACGGCGTTGTAAAATTTGCCGCAGCATTCCGGGGTAATGTCGGGCAGGAGCCAACGTTAAGATGAGCGCCGCCTGGCGCGCCGAGACCGCCGTAAACCACAGCGTGACGCCCGGCTGTACGACCCAGCAGGCCGTCGGTATATTTTCCAACGCCATGAGAAAATCATGCTGATTGTCGAATACCGCCGCTACCTCACTCATCCACGCTAACCCTGCTGTAATCCGCCGGGCCGCTCCGCAGATCGGGCTGCCACCAGATGATGAGCTGTCGCGTTTCCGGCTGTGGACGACAGGTGACGGAGGCGCAGTTAGCGGCCTGCCGCGGTGCATTGCAGGCGCTCAGCAAGAGAGCGATCAGCGCGACGGACAGTGCTTTGTCGTTCATGAGAATGTCCTTGGTTAATTTAACTATCGGGATGTCAGCACATGACGCCGGGCTGGTTGAGACGCTAACGCGGGCTGTAACGCCAGGAACACTTCGCTGGATTCCCCCGGCGCCAACGTCGTTTTTGGCCACACGGCTACTGCCAGCGTACGGCTACTGGCGCAGGCGGCTTCATCAAAACGCTGCGGCTGTGTTCCGCCATTGCGCACGACGCCGACGCTCAGGCGTACCTGACCGTTGTCGTACCACTGATAGCGAGAGCTGTCGTAGATCAGGCCCGATTGCGAGCGACACACCTCGCCCAATCGTGCGCCGCTACTGCCGCTCTTAAACCCAGCGGGCAGTTGACGACTCGCGAGATCGCGAAAGGCACCTTCAATCAGGCTATAGAGGTCCGTTTTACCGTTGCGCTGCGCGACGCGGTTCATCGCACCGTTCAACTGCTGGCGATTGGCGGAGGAAACATAGCGTGTGGGATCGGTCTGATCGCCGACAAGGTGCGGCGTCAGGATAAACAGGCGTTCACGGCGGGAGACCTCATGGCGCGTCGAGGTAAACAGTTTCCCCAACAGCGGAATATCCCCGAGGATCGGAATGCGACGATCGCGATCGCCGCTCTCCTCAACGTGGAAACCACCCAACACCAGCGCACGGTTCTCACCAATCAGCGCCTGCGTGCTGACGGTGCCCCGCTTCACGCCCGACGCCTCACCTTCGCGCCCTGTCTCGACCTGACCATCTTCGATATCGATAACCAGTTGGATGCTGCGCTGTGTCCCTTCGCCGACCACGCGCGGCGTCACCTGTAGGCTGGTGCCGGCGGTCACCGGTTGAATCTCTGCAACACGTTCGCCTGTCGCTGTGATGAACGCCGTCCGGCTGAAATCAACAATCGCGGGCTGATTCTCCAGCGTCAGCACGGAAGGATTGGCGACAATCGAGGCCGTTCCTTCTCCCTCCAGAGCCTGAATATCGGCGAAGAAGCGTTTGAAATCGCTGACAAACAGGGTGCTTCGCCCCATCATCATGGTACTGCCCGCGCTCACATTGCCGAGCTGCGCCTGCCAGTTCGCTTCCAGCCGTGACATGGCGGTTCGATCCACATCCAGAATAATGGCGTCAATGTTGACCAGATTTTGCGGTACGTCGATGTGTTCGACGAGCTGCTGATACTCCGCTCGGCGTTTTTCATCATCCCGAATCAACAGCGCGTTATTGCGTACATCGGCGGAAATCTTGCCGCTTAGCGTCACGCGGTCCGATGCTTCCCCACTGCGCCCCGGGTTATTACGGGTCGCCAGCCGGGTCATCAGCGAACGCGTACTGTCCCGCATCGCTTCCATGCCCGTATCCGGCTGCACAGGCATTGGCCCCGATGCCCCCGCTGGGGCCGCACGCTGACCATCCATCAGCTCATTGAGAATGGTCGCGACGCCGGGAATGGTGACCTTCTGATCGCGATATTGCAGCGTCCGGTCGGATACCGAGGCATAGCGCAAAGGAAAAATCATGACCTTGCGCCGTTCATCCTGTTTTTCTCGCTGCTGGCTGAAATTACGGATCAGATCGATGTACGCCTGCGGACCGGTGACCAGCACCACGCCTTCTTCAGGCAATTCCCCCCAACCGAAGCGCGTATCAAGCAGCCCGATACCGCTGAGTGCCTGTTTGATATCGGGCGCCGCATCCGGGGAAATCTCCAGCCGCACCGACGCCTGTTCATCCTGCGGGCTGACATACAGCGCATTGTTATAGACGAACCACTGAAAACGGTGCTCCAACGCCAGCCTGTCGAGGAACAGCGCAGGGTTTTCCGCCCGAATTTTCGCCGTGACTTCAGTATCCGCAATATTGCCCAGTACCAAGTCCACACCATGACTGTTGGCAAAATCCGTCAGAATCGCAGACAGCGGCGTTTGTTCGGCAGAATACGCATACGCCCCCTTGTTCCAGTCGGCTGGCGTAGCGGCGTGCGCCAATGCAATCATCCCGTTCACCGGGATAATCCCCATTAGCACCACCGCCCAGCAAAACCAGCGATAGACCGCCAGCAAAATGCTATACGATCGATGACGCATCAGTCCTTTACGCATGTCGTTCTCCTTGCAAAAAAGCCAGCGTGTTCAGATTCAATGGAGCAGAAACGGGCACCTTTGCGCGCGGCGTGAGCATGCTCAGCCAGACGTCCCGTTGATTCAGTAGGGTTTCCAGGCTGCGACAGAGCTGCATGACATCGTCGGCATCGGGCCGCATCCAGAGCCAGAGCTGTTCATCCTGCGGTGAGAGCGACAGGACGGCGGTGTCATCCTGAAACTGGGCGTGGGCGGCTTCAGCCAGTTGCAAGGCTCGCGCCAGCATCGGCTCATCCGGCAACGCACGCAGCGGAATGGCTGCGCGGCACGCCACGCCCGATGACTGCCGCACCATCGCCACCGCGCCGCCGTCAATCTCCAGCTTCAGCGTCGACGTTCCACCGTTTAGCCACCGCTCCAGCATCGCGGCCAACTCAGTTGAAGTCATTGATGATGGCCTTTGCCAGACCGTGTTTAACACTCAACAACTGCCCGACAGCCCAGCTGGCATTGGAATAATCCATGCTGGCTTCAAAAAAGGCGTAGCTATCCGCCTGACTGGCGCCACCTTCGGCAACATTCAGCGCAATATCATCCAGTTGTTTCTGCGAATCGACCAGGTGCGCGTCAAGACGACGCTGGATTGGGTTAAGGGACATCGCTCGCTCTCCTCATAAGGTAGTTTCCTCACAACACAGGTTTTGGTCGTTGACCTGACGTTTTGGCCGTTAACCTAGTGGGTTATTGACCTGATAGTGAGTGGCTAACCCCGGCGTGCAGTTCCCCTTGTCAGTCGCAATTTTGTCAGCCGCCATGTCACATCGCGGCAGAATACTCCGGCGGCATGAGCTGTTTTACCGCCTGCCGCCAGCTCAGCGACATCACGCCGTGCGCGGTAATTAGCTTCATGGCATCGCTATCCAGCGCCTCATCGCTGGCGAGACGCCACTCCAGATGCGCATGCGCATCCAGCCAGTTCTGTACATCGGCAAGCTGGGCGGGATGGCAGTACAGCGTTCCCCGGCTTTCCCCCTGCTGTTGTTTTAGCAACTGCCGCAGTAAAGCGTGATGGCGTGACGGCGCAGGTGTTTTATCCAGCACATGTGCCAGCGCATCGCGCAGCAGCTGTCCGGCTTGCGTAATCACGATCTTCTCCAGATGCATTCGATCTTGCTGAATCCCCTGCAATAGCGCGTTTGCCTGCTGCCAGAATTCCGCTTCTGCGTGTTCTACCGCCTGCTCACAGAGCGTTCTGGCACGTTCATGCGCCTGCGCCACGATCGTATCGGCCTGCGCACTGGCCTCTTCCCAGAGAGCCCGACTGCGCCGATGCGCCGCGACCTGCTCCGCCGGAATAATCACCGTTTCATCGCGACTGGCACCGGGTAATGTCACAAACGTCTTCGTCATCAACATGCTTCGTCCTTAGCAAAATGAATAGAAATGGGAGGGTTATGTGGAGGCCGAGGCTTTCCAAATCAGGGCATCGCACAGCGCATTGAGTCTGGCTGCGGGCACTGACACCGTCGGGATATGGCACTGATTGTCCCCGTCGCAGGGCCAATCGCGTGGAAAAAGCAGCCGCAGGTGCGGCCAGCACGCTTCCCCATAGCGAATACGCAGCAGCAGTAACGCATCCTGACAGCCAGTTGCAAAGGACTCCGACGGCGATGGTGCGGAAGATGGCGCGGAAAAGGTAACCTGTGCCGGTAACCACAAACCCGGCCGCAATGCCTTTGCCAACCGCTCACACCATATGCCCTCCGCATCAGCGCGATCCGGGTTACGCATGGGCTGACACACCCGCGCCATCAGGCGTAATACCGTTTCGCGCTGCGCCGTATCCAGCGCCCCTATCTGCATCAGTGAAACGTGCATCAGTGAGGCAAACGGGTCCGGCGGCGGTAGAGAAAAATGGCGATGAAGCTGGGCTGCGTTCACGTGCAGCCAGTCACGACGCTGCGGCGACTCAGGCAACCTCACCTTCCCGCGCCACCAACTGGGATCGGCCTGTAACAGGCAGTCCTTTACCCACCAGGTCAACCATGCCTGCGCGGTGATGTCACCCGACTCGCGCCCTGTGCTTTGCTCTTGTGTTGTCATTGTGACGACGGCGCTCCCGCTTTTTTCTGCTGCCATTGGCGCAGGTAAGGCGTGCCAACGCGCCAGCCTAATAGCCCAGCGAGTAGCAGACCGAACAGCCCCGCACTCCACTGCCAGCGCCGCATCTCATCCGGCGTGAGCGTGAACGGCCCCAGCGAGACAACGGGGATCGTGTCCTGATACGGTTCGGCCGGAACAAAGACGATCGCCAGCTCTTTATCATCCTTACCGGACAGGCCGGGGATGCTGCTGGCCACCATGCGGCGAATGCGTGGCTCCATCCCATCAGGCTCCAGTTCGGCACGGTATTTGATAAACACCGCCGCCGAGGCGGGTTGAACCGGCTCGCCAGGGGCGATACGCTCAGGTAGCACCACATGCACCCGCGCTACCAGCACGCCGTCAATCTGCGCCAGCGTCGCCTCCACTTCCTGCGACAGGGCGTAGATATAGCGGGCACGCTCCTCCAGCGGCGTCGAGATCACGCCACTTTTCTGAAAAACCTCGCCCAGATTGGTACGCGATTGCTTCGGTAAACCCGCCGCATTGAGAATATTGACGGCACGTTCCATGTTTTTTGCATCGATCACCAGCGTGACGCCGGTTTTATCCACCCGTTTCTCCGCGCCGATCTGATAGCGGCCGAGCATCGAAATCGCTTCGTTGGCATCGTTCTCCGACAGCCCGCGATTCAGCTCAATCGGCTCGCCGCAGCCAGCCAATAGCCCGATCAGCAGAAGAAACACTCGCTTATCGATTTTCATAGGCCGCTACTGTAAGTTGGTGAGTTTTTCCAGACTTTGCACACTTTTCGCCACCAGTTTGGCGCTCAGCAGACTTTCCAGATAGAACGATGACAGCGTTCGGGTCGCATCCAGTACATCCTTGGGATTATTGGAACGCATCGATTGGCTGACATCGCGTTCGGCGGATTTGAAGACGCCGTTCAATCCCTGAGATTTTTCCGCCAGTGCGCCCAGCCACTGACTATTACCGCTTTCTGCCGTCACTGGCGCTGATGACAGCGCCGCGCTAAACCAGGACACGTCCTGATTATTGGCGGAGAAGGAAAAAGACGTGCCGTTATCCGCCAGCAGCGCATCCCCCGACTGAGACAGCGTGGTGGCCTGATTGATTTTCATGGTGTGGATTCCATCGCGGAGGGATAAAATAAAGCCGGAGCAAAGCTCCGGCTCGTTCACTCACAATCAGAACTGGATAGCTTTCGCCGCTTTCTGCCCGGAGTTCAGTGATTTGGATGCGGAATCCATCTGACCATCCAGAATGGAGTTTTCCGTATCCAGCGCAATTTTCTGTGCCTGAGCGCCTGCTGCACGAGTCAGAGAACCCGCCATTGCGGTATCCAGAGTCTGAGAAGCCGCCTGAGATGCAACCTGAGAAAGTCCTAAAGCCATGATATATCTCCAAATATGATGAATGTTTACGGTGGTGAACTGTCATGCTGTACATACAGTCATCTTGTTCATTCATTAAGTGGGAGAGCGGGTCAGTGAGTTCCAACAGAAAGGAAATTCTTTCAGCAATGGCAATTCAAGAGGAAGAACTAGCCTGGTTTTATCTGTGTTTCCGGCCGTTAGTTATCATAGATTTTCTTTTAAAATAATAAAAAGCGTTATTACTTTACCGAAAGGCCGTATGTTGTTTCTGATTTGCAGGGGCGTTTTACGCTGTGTAACTGGCAAGGATGCGATATCTGAACCTATGCCGTACTATTCTCGTCACGCTGCCAGATGGTCGCTATGCTCACCTTAACTACCAACACCGGATTGTGGTTCAGACTTGTTTTGATTTCGTTTGCCAGCGCGTTGCTGGCGCTGTTTATTGGGCAAGGCATTTTAGCCCGGCTGGAACAGACGCAGTTGCAGCACTACAGCCAGGACGTGCTCGATCAGGGGATCGCCGTCGCCAATGAGGGCCGGGAGACCATCAATAGGGTGCTGATGCTGAACAACGCCCCGTGTTCAAGCGCCGACCTGAAAGAATTACGCCTGATCTCCTTTTACTCCGTTTATCTGCGTGATATCGGGCGTATCAAGGACAACTATCTCATCTGTTCTGCGGGCTGGGGCATTCTTAACCCACCGATTTATCTGCTGCCGCCGAACCTGACGACGCCAGAGGGCGTGCAGCTATGGACCGCGATGAAAGACGTGGTTGATCCACGTATTACCGCAGATATGGCAAGCCTCAACGGCGTGGTCACGATCACCGCTGCCGCTGCATTTCGCCGCTTCATTCATCCGCCAGCCGAATACAGCGCAATACTCCTCACGCGTAATCTGGATCATGTCTATCAGACCTTTGGCAATATCGACCTTCCCGCATTTAGACAGACACAGCAGCAGCATAACGCGTGGCTGACCATGGGAAAACGCCAGACCTTTTTCTGCGCACCGGACCGGAATATTTGCGTATTGGCGCAGTTGGATTCCGCCGGAATCCTGTCTCGTCCGTGGTATATCATCGCCGCCCTGTTTTCTGTCGGGGCGCTCATTGGCGCCAGTTTTACCCTGTCCTATCAGCTCTACGACGATCGGCACCATGCTTTGCCATCACAGTTAAAACGCGCGATCAAAAATCAGTGCCTTCAGGTACATTATCAGCCGTTAATCAGTCTGCCTCAGCGCACCATTATTGGCGTAGAAGCCTTAGCTCGCTGGAAAAACGAACGCGGCGACAGCGTGTCGCCGGAATATTTCATCAATATTGCGGAAGAAATGGGCTATTCAGATGAGCTAACCCGCATCATTACGCGTCAGGCACTGCGTGATATGCAGCCGTACCTCACGCAGGAAACCCCTTTTCTTCTCAGCATTAATCTGTCCGTTTCCGACATTGTTTCGCCGGATTATCATTGCTTCCTACAGCAAATGTGTGACGAACTGGGGATAGACAGAACGCGCATTATGCTGGAACTCACCGAGCGGTCGAGTACATCCCATAAGACGCTGGCAGATGGCCTTGAGGCCTTACGACGCGCGGGTTATAAGGTCGCGCTTGATGATTTCGGCACGGGCTATTCCAACCTCGACTATCTGAGCCATTTACCGTTCGATATGATCAAGATCGACAAGATTTTTGTCGACGCCATCGGCACAGGCACGGTGAATGCCGCCATGGCCGACCTGTTATTTACCCTCATCAAAAAACTCGACGTCCCGGTGATCATCGAAGGGGTAGAGACACGCGAGCAAGCCGCCTACATCCTGCAACAGTGCCCGTCGGCGATTATGCAAGGATGGTATTTCAGTAAGGCGGTGGCGCTGCACGATCTACCGGATATCCATCACTACCCGTGTCCGCCGATAGAAAAAATGCCGATAGAGACGGTGTAACCTGAAAGCAGGCCAACTGGCAAAAGTCGGCCTGCCGTCATTCGCTACCGCACCCCGTTCCGTAAACGGCGGAGAGTCTGCCCTCATGCCTGACAGGCTTCCCCGCCCCCTGCACACATTTCTCGCGCCGTCACATTCAGCACTTTCAGGCGGTGATAAAGCGTCCGCTTGGGAATCCCCAGCTCCACAATCACATCGTCAATACAGTGGTCGTGGCGGCGTAGTGCATCCTGAATCAGAAATTTTTCGATCCGCTTTAATCGATCTTTGAGTTGTAAAGGACGCGGGTGCAGCAGCGGCTGAACCTCAGCCAAAGGCGACAGCCCCAGCGCCCAGCGATCCGCCGCCGCTTTCAGTTCGCGGATATTACCCGGCCAGCTGTGGGTCAGTAGCTGCTCGTAAATTTCTGCCGTCATCGGCGGCAGCGTCATTTTCAGGCGTACCGCCGCTTCGTGACTAAAACGCTGAAATAACGGCAAAATGAGATCGCTGCGGGAGCGCAGCGTCGGCAGTTGAATTTTTACCGTATCAAGACGGAAATAGAGATCGCGACGAAAAAGTCCTTTTTCCACCAGTTGCAGCAGCGGCGTTTGCGTCGCCACAATCACACGCATATCTACGGGAGTAAACTGGGTACTCCCCAAGCGCTTTACGCCGCGGCTTTCCAGCACGCGCAGCATCTTGGCTTGCAGCGTCATGGGCATACTGTCGATCTCATCGAGAAACAGAATCCCCTTATCTGCACTTTCCAGATACCCGGCGCGAGAGCGGTTAGCGCCGGTATAAGCACCGGAGACCACCCCGAACAGTTCACTTTCGGCCAGATTTTCCGGCACGGCGGCGCAGTTCACCGCCACCAAAGGGCCACTGCACCGTGAAAGCCGATGAATGCGATTCGCCAGCGTGTCTTTGCCCGTACCGGTTTCACCTTCCAGCACAATGTCGACATTAAGCGGAGCAATAACATTGATGATGGGTGACAGCGATGAGTGAATATCATCAGCCGTAGAGGGGGAAAATCCCGACGGCGACGGGGAATAGTCTAATGATGCCCGACGATCTGTTGATGACGCGTTCTCTAAGAATGAATGATCGAATGATAAATGCTCGGGTGATGAATCGTGCTGTCTGTCCTGACGGTAATGATTATTCATTGACTACTCCTGGAGCCCAAACGGGCTAACTGACTGCCTTCCATAACGTGGGGGGTCCCACCGATCATCCGTGACGTTTCTCCGCATAACGCACACCGATTCCTCCCCGGTGGAACGATGACAAGCATTACCGTCATTGAATAATGAAACCATCAGGCATCGCTGAACATCAGGTAGGAATTCCAGAGCAATTTGTAGGGAAATACCTACAAAAAAACGACCAAAGCAAGAAAAAACAGCCCATTAGCCTTTCAAATAATACGCAGGAAATCGAAAGGATATTGTTAGGAAATCGTAAGCCTCAATAAAGGGATTCAGCGACTGTTGAATCCCTTTTATCTTTTCTCCTTTTCGCAGCGGGTTCCCACTGCTAGGGAATCAGCTTCTTACTGACGACATATTTAACAATCTCCACATTGGTGCTGAACTGCATTTTTTCCATCAGACGCGCCTTATGAGTGCTGACCGTTTTATTGCTGATGGCCAGCTCATTGGCGATGGCATTAATGCCCATCCCCTGCGCAAACATAATCATGATCTGGTGCTCTCTGGCCGTGAGTACATCGTGCTCGGCTCTGCCACCCTCTGTGTAGTTGGAAAACACCAACTGCTCGGCAATCGTGTGGTCGATATAGCGAGCCCCCTGTGCCACACGTCGGATCGCCGACAGTAGGGCTTCCGGGTCTTTATCTTTGGTGATGTAACCTCTGGCACCGCTCTTCAGCGCATGCTGTGCAATCTGTGCCTCGCTATACATGCTGAGCACCAGAATCGGCAGACGCGGATACTGTGCCACCACGCGTGAAATCAGTGCTTCACCGCTGATACCGGGCATCGACATATCCAGCAGCAGCAAATCGGGCGTCACGCTGCGCAGTTGTGCCAGTACCTGTGCGCCATTGCCGGCTTCGGCAACGACGCTCAGCGACGCATCCAGCGCGAAGATCTGCTTGAGCCCTTCACGCATGATGACGTGATCGTCTGCGATCATTAAACGTATTGGTTTGCCCATCGCTCATTTCTTCCTTTTGTTGTTCTTATCCCGCGATTAGCGGGTATAGCCATTTTTAGGAAACGTTAGCTGCACCAGCGTGCCTTTCCCTGGCGTACTTTCAATGACAACTTCGCCTCCCAGCATTCGCCCTCGCTCCTTCATGCTCATGAGTCCGAAGGCGTTTTTATTTTTGGCGTGGGCATCAAAACCTTTACCGTTGTCCTTGATGCACAGCACCACGTAGTCCTGCTGGTTATCCAGTGTGATGAGCACCTGTGTAGCCGCGGCGTAGCGCGCCACGTTAGTTAATGATTCCTGCACGACGCGAAAGGCTGCCGTAGTGCTTTCGTCATTGAGCGCCAGCGGTTCCCCCGGCGTACGCAGCAGGCAGGTGGCGCTGTAGTGTCGGTTAAATTCGTCGCACAGCCATTCCAGCGCGGGCGTCAGTCCCATATTCAAGACATTCGGCCTGAGCCGGGTTGAGACGTTACGCACCACCTGAATCGTTTGGTCAGCCAACTGCATCAGCTTTTGCAAATGCGTTTGCATGTCGGGGTTTTCCTTGGCAAAACACATGCGCATCAACGACAAACTCATGCGGATCGTGGTCAAATGCTGCCCCAGCTCATCGTGAATTTCCTGCGCGATATGCTTACGTTCTTCCTCACGCGATATCTCGCGCTGGCGCGCCAGCAAACGCAGTTGCATATGCGAATCAGCCAGTTTTTTCTCCGCATACCGAATCGCGGTAATGTCCCGTCCTACGGTCAGAATCGACACCAGCGCGCCATGCTGGTCAAACTCCGGCACACAGCGAATATGGTGAATACTTTGATGGCGCTGCTCGCCTCTCCCCCGCGACTCCATCACTTCACCTTCCGCGCTGCTGCGGGTATCAACCACCTGCTGCACCAGCTGTTCCATACGGATTGCACACCCTACACCGGGCATTAACTCCGTAATCATACGGCCGCGAAGTTGCTCTACGGTGAAATCCAGATGTTTCAAACTGGCCGCGTTGGCGTACAGGCAATTCAGGTTGGGATCGAAGCGAATAATCAAATCCGGCGTGTTCTCAACCAGCGCACGAAATTCCTGCTCTCGCGCGTAGGCTAACTGTTCAATATGTTTACGTTCCCTGATATCTCTGACGACACACATGCTGTAGCTACGTCCTCTGTGTTGGAAATGTGTGAGATTAACTTCTACCGGAATAGTCATGCCGTAGCGGGTGAGGTGTCGGGTTTCAAACGTGGTACCCACGCCTGATTCGTACTCCTGCAGCCAGTCCGGTGACCGATGATCGGCGCTCCAGAACGGGTCGATGTCGGCAACGCTCAGATGCATGAATTCCGTAATGCTGTAGCCCAGTGTCTGGCTGGCGGCCTCATTGACATAACAAAAACGCTGATCTTGATTGACGATATAAATCGCGTCCTTGATGCGACCAAATGCAAAATCCACCAGTTCCAGCTCGGGAGCCTTGGTTTTTTCATCGGAACGAAACGGTTGGGTGAACATCATTGCCATCTCCTTATTTTGAATTAAGACACTTGTGCAGCCACCCGCCGTGCAGGTAGCGCGATACGGCGTCTCAACATTCCAGAAGATGGACAGGAAACCCTGCAACGGCATAAATGCGACCTGATATCACGGCGTGCGACCCACTCACTGAGCGGCAACCGCCACCTTGAGCAAGGCGGTTACCACAGCAGTCAGTGAAAAACGGTAGGTGCAGGCTCGCTCTTTCGTCCCGTGAAATGCCGTCAGGACTCAACGGCCTGACGGATCACCCCTCGGGCACGAGACAGCCGTGACCGCACCGTACCGATGGGGATCTCCAACTGCAACGCGAGATCCTGATAGCTGGCATCGGTATCCAGCAACTGCATCAGCATCTGACGGGTATCCTCAGGCAGTGAGACGATGGCATCCATTGCGCGTTTCAATGCCCGCTGACTTTCGGTGATAGCACCGGGATCGAGATCTATCGCGATGTGTTCCAACATCTCATCCCCCATTTCCTGAGCACGCTGCCGTGCCTGCTTGAAATAGTTGCGCACCAGATTGAGGGCAATACCGAATACCCACGTCTCCGGCCGCGATGCTCCCGCAAATTTATCCTGATGTTTGAGCACTTCCAGATAGGTCATTTGCTGTAAATCCTCAACGTCGTCATGGTTGCTGACGCGCTTGCGGATGAAGTTATGCAATTTCTTTCCGTGTTGACGAAACACCTGTTCCCAATCGACAGCGAGCGCCGGGTAAAGCGAAGGGGTCTGTTCGATGTGTTTCAGGGTAGACATTTCCATTTGCTGACTCTCCGTTGTTGTGCCCCATTGGCAAAAACGGAAGAGCAAGCCTTGTGCCAGCCCGGAATTGTTTTTATCATACTGATTTTTAATCAGTTATTTTTTAACTTATCTTTTATCGTGCCATTTTTTGCCAGTGTCCACAGCACGAAATTGCAAGTTATTGCAATCAGTAAAACGGCATTTCACCCAATCCGCCATCAAATTCGGCCTGCTCCGATGACTTCACGCGGGGGAACCCATTCTTTTCAGATTCCACACAGCAATACATGTATCTCGCTGCACGTTCACACCACGACACGTAGCCGACTTATTCAGGATGACACCATGATCAAAATGCCGACTGTCCTTCCCTCCAGCAACGCCCTACCGCGCCCTGTCGTCGTGGATGACGACCCCGTGCCGCAGGCCGCAGTGCAGCAGACCAGTTCTCACCATGCGTCTCCCGGTTCGCCGTTATCTACCTCAATGGAAGAAGTAGCAATGGCGTTTGGCGAACAGGCTGAGCGGAGAAGTAAATCGCTGAATCGGCGTCAAATCGCCCAGCAGCCGGAGGCGCGCGCCACTGCGAATGTCGAGCGGATTGAGAAACTGACGGAACTGTTCAGGATGCTGGAAAACCCGTCGCAAAGTACGCTCGATCAGCAACTGAGCCGCATGCGCGATCTGCTGATGCAGAAAGGTTCGCCGTCGCTTGACGCCGTTCTGGAAGCCGCAGGCAACGATCCGGCGCGCGGCGATCTCCTGCTGCGCCACATCCAGCAGCAGTCTTCCCAACAGCCTGAGCTGACCGCTGCGGCGGAAAGTGCGTTACAGCAGTTGCATCAGGAGAAAGGGCCGGAAGTCCGAGCCGGTCTGAATACCGCGACGGCCATTGCGTTGTTCAGCACCCAGCCGGAACAAAAACAGGCGATGCGCGATCTCTACTACCAGAAAATCGTGCATCAGCAATCGGCCAGTGCGCTGCTGGACTCTCTTTTGGAACGCTTTGATGCAGCAACCTTTTCCATTGGGCTGCGCACGTTGCAGCGGGCGCTGGCGGCGGATATCGCCTCGCTGACGCCCTCTATCTCGAAAACCGTTCTCAGCAAAATGCTGAGCAACCTCAACGATTCCCGCCACCTGAGCCATACGCTGTCATCCAGTCAGACGCTGCTCACGCGGCTGGCGAACAAAGTGCCAGCCTTTACGCTCGGCGCCGTGGAGCTGACCCGCCGCCTGATTGGCCTGAGCGCCAACGGTGCCTATGCCCGCGACCTGCATAATCTCGGGCGGGAAGTCGCCGGGACGCAGGTACAGCATCAGGCGATGTTTTTCAGCGCCCTGCTGCCACTCGTCAGCGACCTGCCGCATCCGCTGTGGCGAGACAGTAAAAACCGGCAAACGGCGCTTCAACTGATACGCGGCATGATTGGCGATATCGCCCAATACGAAAAACAACAGGTCAGTAATTCTCAGCATAACGAACGGGCGCCGCGTGACGCCGCATCGCCGCAAAAACAGGACGCGCGCGACTCGGATAAGGAGCAGCCATGAATCTGCTGATTACCTGGCTGAACCGTATTGCGCTGAGCGCGATGCAGCGCTCCGAGGTCGTTGGTGCGGTCATCGTGATGTCTATCGTTTTCATGATGATCATCCCGCTGCCTACCGGCCTGATCGATGTGCTCATCGCGCTCAATATTTGCGCCTCTTCCCTGCTGATCGTACTGGCGATGTATCTGCCCAAGCCGCTGGCCTTCTCGACGTTTCCGGCTGTGCTGCTGCTGACCACCATGTTCCGGTTGGCAATCTCCATTTCCACCACGCGCCAAATCCTGCTCCAACAGGACGGTGGCCATATCGTTGAGGCCTTCGGCAATTACGTGGTGGGCGGGAATCTGGCGGTCGGTCTGGTGATCTTTCTGATTCTGACGGTGGTGAACTTTCTGGTGATCACCAAAGGCTCCGAGCGCGTGGCCGAGGTGGCGGCACGCTTCACGCTGGATGCAATGCCCGGTAAACAGATGTCCATCGACAGCGATCTGCGTGCGGGATTAATCGAAGCCCATCAGGCGCGGCAGCGGCGCGAAAATCTGGCGAAAGAGAGCCAGCTGTTCGGGGCGATGGACGGCGCGATGAAGTTCGTCAAAGGCGATGCCATTGCGTCGCTGGTTATCGTGTTCATCAACATGATCGGCGGTTTCGCCATCGGCGTGTTGCAGCACAATATGGCCGCGTCCGATGCCATGCACGTCTACTCGGTTCTGACTATCGGCGACGGACTGATCGCCCAGATCCCAGCCCTGCTGATCTCGCTGACTGCGGGGATGATCATCACCCGCGTCTCAGCCGATGGGCAAAAAGTGGATGCCAATATTGGTCGGGAAATCGCGGAACAGCTCACCAGTCAGCCCAAAGCGTGGATCATCTCCTCCATCGGCATGTTTGGCTTTGCGCTGCTGCCGGGGATGCCGACGCTGGTGTTTGTCGCTATCAGTCTGGCGTCGCTCGGCAGCGGTCTGTTTCAGCTTTGGCGCATCAAGCAGCAAGGTCAGTTGGATGCCAGCCAGTCGGAGGCGGACAACATGCCTGCCGAACAGAACGGCTATCAGGATCTGCGGCGTTTTAACCCCACGCGCGCCTACCTGCTGCTATTTCATCCGGTCTGGCAGGGGCAGCCAACGGCGACCGCTCTGGTACAAAATATCCGCCGCCTACGTAACAAACTGGTCTATCGCTTCGGTTTTACGCTGCCGTCTTTTGATATCGAATTCAGCGATCGGCTGGCAGAGGATGAGTTTCAGTTTTGCGTCTATGAAATTCCCTACGTGAAAGCCACCTTTGTCACCGATCGGTTGGCCGTTGCCAGTGCTGCCGTTGAACAGGTTGATACCACGCTTGCTACACCGGGTCCCACGCTGCGGGATGAAAGCCAATGGCTCTGGCTGCCGTTGGCTCATGTTGCGCAGCAACCCGACGACGTGCCGCGCTGGACGGCGGATGAACTGATTCTGGCGCGTATGGAGCAGGCTATTCATCGTACCGGTTCACAATTCATCGGCCTACAGGAAACCAAATCCATTCTGGCCTGGCTGGAGAGCGAACAGCCGGAATTGGCGCAGGAGCTACAGCGCATCATGCCGCTCTCGCGTTTCGCCAGCGTACTGCAACGGCTGGCGTCCGAACGCGTGCCGCTTCGATCGGTGCGCCCCATCGCCGAGGCGCTGATTGAAGTCGGCCAGCACGAACGAGATACGCTGGCGCTGACCGACTACGTGCGTCTGGCGCTCAAATCGCAAATTTGCCACCAGTACAGCGACGAAAACAGCCTTGCCGTCTGGCTGCTGACGCCGGAAAGCGAAGAGCTGCTGCGTGATGCGCTGCGCCAGACGCAGAACGAAACCTTCTTCGCCCTGACACAGGACTACGCCTCAACGCTGCTCGGCCAACTGCGGCAGGCGTTTCCGCCGCTCTCGTCGCAGCGCAGTCTGGTGCTGGTGGCGCAGGATTTACGCAGCCCGCTGCGTACGCTGTTACAAGACGAGTTTCACCACGTTCCGGTGCTGTCCTTCACCGAACTGGAATCCACCCTGTCGATCAACGTCATTGGACGTCTCGATCTTTACGACTCCCCCGACCCCTTTAGCGCATAGGAACACATCATGTTTGAATTACGCGTGCTGACTGGTTTACATCGCGGTGCGGCGCTGCCGCTCTGCGGAAACGCCTGGCGCATCGGTGCGGCCGATGATGCCGATCTCGTGCTCTACGATCCCGGCATAGCGCCGTATCACGGTCAGTTGGAGAAGACCGCTGACGGCTGGACGCTTAGCGCACAGGATGGCGCCTTGTGTAATGCGGAAGGCCATACCATCGAACACATTGACGCTCTGCCGCCCGGCACGCCGTTTGCGCTGGGGCAGATTTGGCTTTGCATTGTCGCAGCCGATACCCCTTGGCCTGACGACAGCGAAACGCCCCCGGCCGTAGAAGAAAACGTGTCCCCTGCGGATATGCCCATCGATGAACCGTCGGATCATGTCGCCGCACCGATTCCTACGCCTGCCCCCACGCCACGTCTGCCGCTGTGGGCCAAAGCCAGCTATCTGCTGCTTGGCGCGCTGCTGCTGGTAATGGTAGGCAGTTGGCAGCTACAGGAGAGCGTCGCGATGCCTGCCGCCTCGCCGCCGCAGGATACCCGTAAACCGCTCAGCACCCTGCCACAGCTGGAAAGCACGCTGCGCATTATGTTGCAGGAGCGGGAACTGAGCGCGGCCGTGAAAGTGGCGGCGTATCAGGATCGCCTCACGCTTACCGGACAATTAACGCCGGACGATCAAAAAAAGCTGGAACGGATGCTCGCTCAACTCCACCAACGTTATAGAACCGCGCTGTCCGTGGATAACCGGACGCAGTTGAAAACGGAGCAACTGCCGTTTCAGATCGTTCAGGTAACCAGCGGGTCGCGCGCCAACGTCGTCACAGCGGATGGCCAGCGCTTTTTCATCGGCGATGAGATCGACAACCTGCGTCTGGTGAAGATTGATGAGCACCAGATTGAATTCAGCGGCAGACAACAGATAACGGTGAACTGGTAATGCAGACGCAACCTTCTTCTTTTCCCCTGATCGACCAGTGGGTCGCACAACAGCGCCAGCATCTGGCAGCCTATGCGCCCGTGGAGAAAAAAGGCCGCGTCATGGCCGTCAGCGGCATTCTGTTGGAATGCAGCCTGCCGCAGGCGCGCATTGGCGATCTGTGCTGGGTGGCCCGTCAGGACGACAGCCAGATGATGGCCGAAGTCGTAGGGTTTAGCCCGAACAATACCTTTCTCTCCGCGCTCGGGGCGCTGGACGGCATCGCACAGGGTGCCGCCGTGACGCCGCTGTATCAGCCGCACTGCATTCAGGTGTCGGAACGTTTGCTGGGCAGCGTGCTGGACGGGTTTGGGCGGGCGCTGGAGGACGACGGTGAGAGCGCGTTTGTCGAACCCGGTCATGCCATAGGCCGCACACAGCCGGTGCTGGGCGATGCCCCACCGCCGACCTCCCGCCCACGCATCAGCCAGCCGCTCCCCACCGGACTGCGCGCCGTCGATGGCCTGCTGACCATCGGCCAGGGGCAACGCGTCGGCATCTTCGCCGGTGCGGGCTGCGGCAAAACCACGCTACTGGCCGAACTGGCACGTAATACGCCGTGCGACGCCATTGTTTTCGGGCTGATTGGCGAACGTGGCCGTGAACTGCGCGAATTTCTCGATCACGAACTGGACGATGAACTGCGCAGCCGTACCGTGCTGGTGTGTTCCACCTCTGACCGCAGCAGCATGGAACGTGCGCGCGCGGCGTTCACTGCCACGGCTATCGCCGAGGCTTACCGGGCTGAAGGCCGTCAGGTGCTGCTGATTATTGATTCCCTGACGCGCTTTGCCCGCGCCCAACGCGAAATCGGCCTGGCGCTCGGGGAGCCACAGGGGCGCGGCGGACTGCCGCCGTCGGTCTATACGCTGCTGCCGCGGTTGGTCGAACGCGCCGGACAAACGGAAGACGGTGCCATCACCGCGCTCTATTCGGTGCTGATCGAGCAGGACTCCATGAACGATCCGGTTGCCGACGAAGTGCGTTCGCTGATTGACGGGCACATCGTGCTCGCCCGACGGCTGGCGGAACAGGGGCACTATCCGGCTATTGATGTGCTAGCCAGTTTGAGCCGCACCATGAGTAACGTCGTAGATACCGATCACACCCGCAACGCGGGCGGCGTACGGCGTCTGATGGCGGCGTACAAACAAGTTGAGATGCTGATACGCCTCGGCGAATACCAGCCCGGGCATGATGTGCTGACCGATTCCGCCGTCAACGCCCATGCAGAAATCACCCAGTTTCTGCGTCAGTCGATGCGTGAACCGATGCCTTATGGCGTGATTCAACAACAGCTCGCCGGAGTCAGCCGCTATGCCCCATAACACCGAACGCGATGCCGAGTTACAGACCGTGTTGAACCTGCTGATGCCGATACGCCGTCAACGCTTAAGCCGCAGCGAGCGCCAACAGCGGCAGGAAGAACAGCAGTTGATCCGCATTGCGGAACAGCAGCGCCATCATCAGGAGCAGGTCGATGCGTTGCAACAGGCCAGCCAGACGCAGCGCGACCAGTTTGCCCGAGACACTCAGGGGCAACGCCAAACGCTGGAAAATCTGAAAAAGCGCCTTGCCGCCGAACAGCGCTTACTCGGCGAGATAGCGGCAGAAACGCAACAGGTACAAGCCACGCAACAGCAACATCACGATCAGCAGCGTCAGGTTGATCGCGCCCGAGATGCCACTCGCCAATGTCAGAAAGCGGTGGAGAAACTGGAATATCTGCTGACGTTACCTCAGGAGCACGTATGAATAACCGACAGATTGCGTCATCCGAATCTACGGCGACGCAGAACGCGCAGGCCGTGCTGCACGGCAAATCCTCTCGCGCAGACGGCCCGCAACACCACTCACAGCCCGATCCACAACATAGCGATTTCTGGGAGGCCTTCACGTTCTCAGACGGTTTTGAGGACGCGTTCTATCAGGACGCGCCTATCGCCTTAGCGCCGGGTGGTGCCCTCAATGCCCCGTTGCCGTTGCAAAATGAGGCACCGGACAGCCCACAATATGTGACACCGTCACCGTGGCAGCCGTTGCAATGTGAGTTGATTGAGGCGATGGACAACATCTGCGCCCCGCCGTTTGCCTTTAGCCTGCAACTGCCGCAGTTGGGCGATATCGATGCACGCTTAGCCACGCTGGTGCCGCGCGGCTGGGATATTTCTCTGCGTTTTAGCCGGGAAAGCTACCACCAGTTAAAAGATCGGCGCGAAGCCTGCCGCCATTCGCTCGCCAGCGCGCTGGACTGCCCGATAAACCTGCGTTTTGACGCCAGAGAGTATGAGCGATGAGTTCAAATTCCTCACACATTCAACCGCTGACACTGCCGACCCTGCGTGCGCAGCATGCCCGTATCCGATCGGTATTGGCCGCTGGGCTCGCGCTGCCGTTTACCCGTGAAGGACGGGCGGGCCGCCTACATCTTCAACTGACGAACGAATGCGTGCTGGCAGAGGAATCGTCCACCACGCAGGCCAGCAACTGGCGTAGCGACATCGGTAATATCGCACTGACCGATCCGTTCCCGGTACTCAGCCTGCTGTCGGACTGCCCGCTGCTGCCACTATCTGAAGACGATGATGCGGCACAGGAGTGGTACTGGACGCTCTACAACCAGTCGCTCAATCCCGCCCTGCGCGCGCTCGTCGGGGAGATTTATCCGCTGGGTATGGGTCATGAAACGCCGCACGACAAGGGTGCCGCCCTCTGTGCCTGGCTTTGTGTTAGTTGGAATGGGATTACCGTGCGCAGCAGGATGCAGGCCACAGATACTGTCTGGCTGGCATTGTTTTCTCGCGCAGGCTGGTACCGTCAGCGCCACACGCTGCCAGCCGGAATGGCTATCGCTATTCCGCTCACGCTGGCTGATGCCGTGCTGCCGCTGTCCGCGTTACTTCGCTTGCGTACGGGCGATCTTATTCTTCCTAACCGTCCGTGGTTTACCCCCTCCGGCGAGGGAACGCTGTCATCCGGCACGCTACGCCTGCGCGGCACGCTACAGCTCACGGAGCTCGCCCCCTACACCTTTACCGTTACCGACATGGAGACTGTCCCAATGCCCTCGTCCGCTACCGACACAATGTTCGCCGATCCCCACACGGAGGCATCGGCATTTGAATTCACGCAAGAAGGTGACAATGTCACCGAAAATTTACCGCCGCTGCCGGTCACCTTACATATTCGCTGCGGCAGCCTGACGATGACGCTAACGGAATTGCAGCACCTTGCCAGCGGTAGCGTGTTAACGCTGCGCGACGTGGTGCCGGGACAAGCCTGGCTGTATTACGGCGATATCGCTCTGGCGAGCGGCGATCTGGTCGATGTGGAAGGCCGACTGGGGCTACAAATTACCCAGCGCTTTTCCGCACCAACACCGCGTTTGCCACTAACGGATGAAGAACACGCCGCCGAACCGGAGCTGGCCCCATGACCTCCGGCGCGTTCGACCCGTTGATGTTTGCGCTCTTTCTGGGCGCCCTCTCCCTGATTCCACTGATGATGATTGTCTGCACCTGCTTTCTAAAGATTGCGATTGTGCTGTTGATCACCCGCAACGCCATCGGGGTACAGCAGGTACCGCCCAATATGGCGCTGTACGGCATCGCGCTCGCGGCAACGCTGTTTGTGATGGCACCGGTGTTTCAGGACGTCAGCAAACGCGTGCAGGAAAAGCCGCTGGATATGACCGATATCACGTCGCTTCAGGCCAGCGTGACCTACGGACTGGAACCGCTGCAAACCTTTATGTCACGCAACGTTGACCCGGATATCCTCACCCACCTGCATGAGAACAGCCTGCAAATGTGGCCTGCGTCGCTATCCGAAAAGGTCAATACGCAAAATCTGCTGCTGGTGATCCCGGCTTTTGTGCTGTCGGAGCTACAAGCCGGGTTCAAAATCGGCTTCCTGATTTATATCCCGTTTATCGTCATCGACCTCATCGTCTCCAACGTGCTGCTGGCGCTGGGGATGCAGATGGTTGCGCCAATGACGCTGTCGCTGCCGTTAAAGCTGCTGCTGTTCGTGCTGGTGAACGGCTGGACACGACTGCTCGACGGCCTGTTTTACAGCTATCTGTGAGGCCGCGATGGAAATAATCACGCTTTTCCGTCAGGCCATGGTGATGGTCGTGCTGCTCTCGGCGCCGCCGCTGCTGGTTGCGGTGATCGTCGGCGTGCTGATCTCGCTGCTACAGGCGGTGATGCAGTTGCAGGATCAGACGCTGCCCTTCGCCGTCAAACTGATTTCCGTCGGGTTGGCGCTGGCGCTCTGTGGGCGCTGGATTGGCGTAGAGCTGATGCAGTTGGCTATTACCGCGTTCAACATGATTGCGCAGACCGGGGTATAAATTCGCATGATCGCCACCATTCAGCACGTTTACGACTTTATCATCGCCATTACGCTCGGCATTGCCCGACTGTATCCCTGCTTTATTCTGGTGCCGGTTTTTTCACTCAACGTGCTGAAAGGGATGATGCGCAACGCAGTGGTGATTTCCCTGACGCTGCTGCCTGCTCCCATCGTGCAACAGCAACTCCTGCTGACGCCGCTGTCCTGGCCGATGCTGCCCGGCCTGCTGTTGAAAGAGATCATTGTCGGGCTCCTTATCGCGCTGATTCTGGCGATGCCGTTCTGGCTGTTTGAATCCGTCGGTGCCCTGTTCGATAACCAGCGCGGCGCGTTGATGGGCGGCCAACTCAACCCTGCACTGGGCTCGGACGCCACGCCACTCGGCCACCTGCTGAAACAGACCCTGATTCTGCTGCTGATTATTGGCATCGGCCTGAAAGGACTAACGCAGTTGATTTGGGACAGCTACCAGATCTGGCCGGTGCTGTCCTGGCTGCCCGCACCGGGTGAAAAAGGGTTTGAAGTCTACCTCAGCCTGCTGGCTGATACCTTTACCCATCTGGTGGTGTACGCCGGGCCGCTGGTCGCACTGCTGCTACTGTTGGAATTCAGTATTGCGCTACTCAGTCTGTATAGCCCGCAGCTTCAGGTCTTCGTCCTCTCCATTCCGGCTAAATGTCTGGTCGGAATGGCGTTTTTCATCGTCTACCTGCCGGTATTACAGTATCTGGGCGACGACAGACTGAAGGGACTACCGGATCTTAAGCACCTGCTCCCACTACTTTTTACGGCATCAAGCAGCTAATCAGGCGGAACCATGAGCGAGAAAACGGAACAGCCCACAGATAAAAAGCTCGAAGACGCGCGCCGTAAAGGGGAAGTCGGACAAAGTCAGGATGTGCCCAAGCTGCTGATCTGCGTCGGTCTACTGGAATGCGTGTTGGCGTTAGCGGACAGCACAATGGGAAAACTCCAGACGCTGGTGCAACTGCCGCTACAACGGCTGGATGCGCCGTTTGCGCAGGTGGCGAAAGAAGTCTTTCATGATGCCGCCGTGCTGGCAGGCACGCTCTGCCTGCTAGCCGCCGCAATTGCCGTCTTGCTGCGCGTGGTGGGCGGCTGGATCCAGTATGGCCCGCTGTTTGCGCCCGAAGCGCTGAAGCTCGATCTCAATCGACTGAACCCAATTAACCAGTTCAAGCAGATGTTTTCGATGCGCAAGCTGGTGGAAATGCTGACCAATATCCTGAAGGCCGTGGTGATCGGTACGGTCTTTTATAAAGTGGTGGTGCCGGAACTGGAAGCGCTGGTCGAATTGGCCTATGGCGATCTCCACGGTTTCTGGCAAGGGGTTAAAGCGCTGCTGACGCGTATTGCCCGCACCACGCTGACGGCGCTGTTAGTGCTGTCTGCACTGGATTTCGGCCTGCAAAAATACTTCTTTCTCAAGCAGCAGCGCATGAGCCATGAGGATTTACGCAACGAGCACAAGGATTCCGAAGGCGATCCCCACATGAAAGGCCATCGTAAATCGCTGGCGCATGAACTGATGAACGAACCCGCCGCGCCGCGCCCCAAAGCCAAAGTCGAAGACGCCGATATGCTGCTGGTTAACCCAACACACTATGCGGTGGGACTTTACTATCGCCCCGGCAAAACGCCGTTACCGCGCATCTTGTTTAAGGGGGAGGATAGCGCGGCGCAGGAGCTCATCGCGCAGGCGAAAAAAGCCGATATTCCAGTGATTCGCTTCATCTGGCTGACCCGTACGCTGTATCGCACTACGCCGGAAGGCCATTACATTCCGCGCGAAACGCTTCAGGCCGTCGCGCAGGTGTATCGCGTCCTGCGCCAGCTCGAAGACGAGCAGAAACGCGACATTATCGAGATGGAGTAACGGCGGATTGTTAGCTTTCCGCGATCTGACTCAGATAATATGCTTCCCCCTGACGCAGTTCCGCCATCATGAAATCCAGGAAAGCCTGCTGCTGGGGTGCATGAGCTTTCCCTGCCAGCGTTTGGATCTGAAGTGAACGCTGGTCAAGCTGCCTGATATTCAGCGGTTTCAGGCGCATCGGTTCCTGTAAGCACTTGTACATCACGGAATAGAAACTACAGGCGGTCACCGCACCCGGCGTGCTCATCGCATAGTAATAAAGCGTGGTGAAGTTGTTACAGCACAGCGTCGGTTCCAGAAAGGTGCCGTTCATGCGGCACGAGAGGTCAAACAGTTGGCGTAGCGTAGTAGAGGGTTCCGGAAGCGCCAGCGGGAAAGGATGCAGATCGGCCAGTTGGATAGACTGCTGCGCCAGTGGATGATCGTCAGACATCAGTAACATCAGCGGCGCAGGCAGCGCCAGTTCCACATTCACGCCCTGCTCGGGCGCCAGCGCAAACTGGAGCGCGATATCCACTTCACCATTGCGGATCATTTGAGACACCTGCATCGCCGAGTCCACTTTCAGCGCAAAGGTGGTATCCGGGTCATGCTGACGAAAACGCGCAAACAGCGTCGGCAGCAGATCAAACGCCATCCCTTCCGTACAGCCGATGCGCAGCAGCGCTCGACGACTCGCCTTCAGCCCCTGAATTTCCGCCACGGCAGCATCCATGTCCATCATGCTCTTGCGCACATGATTTTCCAGAATGCGCCCGGCATCATTTAACACCATGCCGCGCGCATGACGTTCGAACAACGGCACGCCGATGCGTTCTTCCAGCCGCTGGATTTGGCGGCTGATCGCAGACACGGCAACAAACAGGTGCTGACTCGCGGCGCTGAGCGAACCGGTGGTGGCAACCACCAGAAAATAACGAATCTCGGTGCTGTGCATGGCGGCATTCCTTTCAGACATCGCGGGGGATTGGCAGGTTTATATTAAAAGCAAAGCTTAATTGCAATTTTTATTATTGTTGCAAAGCTCATTTTTTCTTTAAATATCGGTAACTTCGGCACACTATCCAGCAAGGAAAGGCATGACCAGCGCAGACCTTATTCGTATCGCCTGTGAACGTTTCGATCGCGGAGAATTTAAACAGACGCTGGCACGGCGCATTGCGCATGCCAGCGAGAGCCAGAAAGCGGGTAACCAGCTTGCGCTGAACCGCTATCTGACGGAGGAGATCCAACCCGCGTTGCAGGCAATGGGGTTCAGCGTAAGACAGATTACCTCGTTGGATGAAGGCCATCCCCCTTTTCTGCTGGCCGAACGTATTGAAGATCCCAGCCTGCCGACCGTGCTGTCCTACGGTCACGGTGATGTGGTGTTCGGTGATGAAGAAAACTGGCGCGACGGGCTCAAACCGTGGGAATTGGTGGAAGAAGGCGACCACTGGTACGGACGCGGCAGTGCCGATAATAAAGGTCAGCACAGTATTAACCTGATGGCGTTGGAGCAGGTGTTTCAGGCACGCGGGCAGCGTCTGGGCTTCAACTGCAAACTGCTGTTCGAGATGGGCGAAGAAATTGGCTCACCGGGGCTTGCCGAGCTGTGCCAACAACACAAGCAGGAACTGGCAGCCGACATCTTTATCGCCTCCGACGGACCACGCCTCAGCGCAGCGCGCCCGACGCTGTTCCTCGGTTCTCGCGGCTGCGTCAATTTCCGTTTGCGCATCAAGTCACGCGAGCAGGCCTATCACTCTGGCAACTGGGGCGGTTTGCTGAGCAACCCAGGCACCCAATTGGCGAACGCTTTAGCCAGTCTGGTGGACGGGCAAGGACGGATGAAGATCAACGCCCTGCTGCCACCGCCGTTAACCCCCGCGCTGCGGGAGATTCTCAGCACCATCGATCCCGCTGGTGGCGAGGGCGATCCGGCGATTGATGAAAGCTGGGGCGCAGAGGGACTCACGCCTGCCGAGCGGTTATTTGGCTGGAACACACTGGAAGTGCTGTCGTTCATTACCGGCAACCCGCGTAAGCCGGTGAACGCGATTCCCGCCGACGCCACGGCAATTTGCCAACTGCGCTTTGTGGTCGGCACCGACTGGCAGCATCTGGCACAACATGTGCGTCAACACCTTGACCAACATGGCTTTGCGCAGGTGGAGATTCAGGTGCTTAACACCTCTCCGGCGACACGCTTTAATCCGGAAGACCCGCTGGTAAACTGGACGCTGGCTCTGATGCAGCACATCAGCGGCAAACAGCCTGCGTTGTTACCAAATTTGGGCGGTTCGCTGCCTAATGATGTTTTCGCCGACATCCTCGGCCTGCCGACGCTGTGGATCCCTCATTCTTATCCGGCATGCGGCCAGCACGCGGTCAACGAACACCTGCTGAAATCCGTCGCCCGCGAAGGATTAGCGATCATGACTGGCCTGTTCTGGGAACTGGGGGAACAAGGGCATACGCTATTAGAAGAACACCGGGAATATGCCCGTCAGAAGTGATTTTTAGAACCTGAGTAGATTGCTATATACACGGAAAAGTGGCCACATCAAACGGCCACTAAACACAATGAAATAACCATTTATCTTTCGTTATTCCATCATCAAAGAATAGCGCTTAACCCTTTCCTCTCGATAACTTCCAGTATTCGTAATGCCGCACCCGTTGGTGAACTTACTCCACGTTCCCATTTCTGAACGCTATTGGCCGACATATTGATGATGCCAGCCAGCTGGCTTTGACTAATTTTTTCACGCTCGCGGATAGCTCGTACTCTGCTTGCATCCATGCCTGCGCGTGATTCCGTTTTTTGACTTTCCGCTACCAAGCGATTGATAGCGTCAAGATCGACGTCACTGGCCGTACCTGCGGCATGTTGACGCTGAATCATGATCTGTATATTTAATAAGCGCTTATCAACCATTTATCACCTCAACAAGCTCTTTATTTTTAAGGTCTGTTTCGAGATCGGCATCAGATTTGTTTTTAAACACCGTTGACGCAATTTTAAAAGCAGCTAATACATCATCGGGAATTTCTTTTCCACGCCTTGATACCGTGTTTTTCTCCCATCCCTCAAAGAAAAATACTTTATCTTCACGATGATAAGCCACTATTGTCCGGGCACCACCACGTTTACCCAGGCCGGTAGCAACGCGTTTTTTATAAACACCGCCACCGAGGCCTCCTTTATCTGGATTATCAATAATATCTGCCGCAATATCACGTAACTGCTGATCGGTTATATCTGATTTTCTACGAGATTTATCGTAGTGACGCGCAACAAAAATCCTTTTTTGTCCCATGCTTATCCCATAAAAGAATGCCCGATATTACTATGGTAATAACTACCATAGTAATATCGGGCAATAGCGTCAACCGATTCAGGAGTCGTTTACTCTGAGTGCGTACCCTTTTTCATCCACTCAGGCTTCTGGAACGCGTGGAACATGGAGTTTTTGTCCTCAAAGAACGCAGCGAACTCCGGGGATTGAACGGCAGCTTTCAGATCCTGAGCAAACGGTTTGTCGGCATCTTCTGCACGCACGACAATCATGTTTTTCAGATCTTCCGGCAGCACATCTAACTGAATCGCGTCAGACAGATTCAGGCCAGCGGAAATCGCGAAATTGGCGTTAATCAGCGAACCGGTTACGCCACCCAGCGCACGCGGCAGCTGTGCGGCTTCCAGCGGTTTAAAGACCAGCCCTTTCGGGTTTTCAGTGATATCACGCAGTGAGGCTTTGGTCGGTGTAATCTCTGGATTGATCTTGATCAGGCCGTATTTTTGCAGGAAATCCAGCGAACGAGCCAGATTGGACGGATCGTTTGGCAGCGTGACGATATCGCCCGCTTTCAGCTCATTCAGGGAGCGGACTTTGTTGGAGTAAAAGCCCATGCTGGCCGTCGGCACGGTGATCACTTCCGCCAGTTTCAGCCCTTTATCCGCACTGAAACGGTCAAGGTAGCGGCGGTTTTGGAACAGGTTTGCGTCGATACTGTTGTTCGACAAGGCCAGGTTCGGCTGGATGTAGTCGCTGAATTCGCGCACTTTCACGTCGTAGCCTTTTTTCACCATCTCCGGTTTGATCGCTTTTGTGACCATATCACCGTACGGCCCCGGCGATACGCCGATGGTGATTTCTTTGCCTGAATCTGCTGCGTAAGCCTGAGAGATGCCCAACGCCAGCATGAGTGGAATAAGTTTTTTCAATCGCATCGTCGCGTTCCTGTCTGTCCGATTTAGTCAGTCTTCGCCGTTTTGCTAACGGCATTCTCGTTATGTTGGGCGTCTGTAACCACGGTTAAGATCGAGATATCGGGAGCGACCACGGTGTGAGGCATCCCTGCGGAAACCTCATCACCGTGTTTCTCCCTAAATCTATCCCCTTACGCGCGATGCAACATCGCTCATTATTTTCTCTATTTTTATAACGTTATTCCCTGGTGTTGGATAACGTTTTACTGCTCACATGCCTTACTAAAAAAGCCTTACTCAAGAATCAGTTAAAACAAAAAGGTTTCCTGTCCGTAGCAATACTTGTCGTACAGTTCAGGGTTAATCTCGAAGCCGATTCCCGGTTTATTTGGCACCGCAACGCAGCTGTCCTTGTCTAATTCAACAAACGGCAGCATGAAGTCTTCATGCCAGTAGCGGGAGGACGGCGGAATATCGTGCGCGTAGATAAAGTTCGGCAGCGTTGATACCGCAATGTTGTGCGCTTTACCGACCGCCGTATCCAGCATACCGCCGCACCACACCGGAATATTGTGCGCCTGACAGTAGTCATGAATCAGCTTGGTTTCGGTAATGCCGCCTACGCGTGCGACTTTAATATTGATGATTTTGGCGCTGCCCAGCTCGATCGCCTTACGCGCATCTTCTACCGAGGCAATACTTTCATCCAGACAGATAGGCGTATTCACTGCGGCCTGAAGTTTACGGTGGTCGATAATATCGTCATGCGCCAGCGGCTGCTCAATCATCAGCAGATTGAATTTATCAATGCGCTTAAAGAAAGCGATATCGTCCAGCGTGTAGGCAGAATTGGCATCCACCATCAGCGTAATATCACCAAACGTCTGACGCAGCGCCGCAATATAATCGTAGTCTTTTCCCGGCTTGATTTTTATTTTGATGCGCTTATAGCCTTCCTTCAGGAAATTATCGACCACGCTGATTAATTTATCCGGTGTTTCCTGAATGCCGATGCTGACACCCGCTTCAACGTTATCCCGTACGCCACCCAGCAGTTGATGTAGCGGTACGCCTTTTATTTTTGCGTAAGCATCCCAAATACCGCCTTCGATTGCTGCTTTGGCGCAGTTATTGCGTTTTACTGGCGCAAAAATATCGCGCACCTGTGAAGGATGTTCAATACCTCCAGCCTGCTTAATCATCGGGATCAGGAAGTCACGCATAATATGCCAGGCGGTGACGTTGGTTTCTTCGTTATAAAACGGCAGAGAAATTGCCGAGCAATCGCCGTAACCAATCTGTCCGCCCGCGTGAATTTCCGCGATGGAGAAGTGTTTCTCCGTCTGCGTCGCAAAGCTGGTCGTAAATGGCGTTTTCAGCGCCATTTTCATTTTTCTTAATACAATCTTGTCTATTTTCATGACATCTCTCTGCTGCCCTGAATACCCTATTCTGTCGTGGTTTAGCGGCGTTCGCGCTTATTTGCCCGCCGCGATAGCAAATCACCCAGCGTTTGCACAATCTGCACCAGCACCACCAACGCAATCACGGTCACGACCATCACTTCGGTTTCATAACGGTAATAGCCGAAGCGGATCGCCAGATCGCCCACACCGCCACCGCCGACAATTCCGGCCATTGCCGAGTAACCAATCAGGCTGACCAGCGTGATCGTCAGGCCGCGTAATAACCCCGCCAGCGCCTCCGGCAACAGCACGGTGCCGATGATGCGCGTCGGGCTGGCGCCAAAGGCCTCCGCCGCTTCCACAATGCCCGGATCGACTTCGCGCAGCGCGGAATCCACCAGTCGAGCATAAAAGGCAATCGCCGCCACGGACATCGGCACTGCCGCTGCCACGGGCCCTATCGTGTTCCCCAGCAGAAACTGCGTTAATGGCAACAGCAGCACCAGCAAGATCACAAACGGGATCGAACGGATAATATTCACCAGAACAGTCGAGACCAGATAGATAAAACGGTTCTGCCAGAATAAATGACGATCGGTCACATAAATCGCGATACCTAACGGCAGGCCGAATATCACCGCACACAGCGTTGAAATACACACCATCGTGAAGGTTTCACCGAAGGCGAAAACTAATTCACCAAATAACTCAGCCATTGATGACCTCCACCCCAAAGGTATTCTGTCGAATATAAGCAATAGCGGCTGCGAGGTTATCCGCCGCCGGATCGTCACGGTATGAAAGCTGGGCGATAATATGCCCCAGCGCGCGATCGTTAATGTATTCAATATTGCCGTGCAGAATATTTACCGATACCTGAAACTGCTGTGCCACGTCGGATAATATCGGTTGTTCTACCGAATCATCAGCAAAGAGTATTTTCAGCAAGACGCCTTTATTATTCAGCTTAAAACGTTCCGGTAATTCGACCGGACTGGTATGGCTAACCAGTTGTTTGGTGTAGGCATGCTGAGGCGAAGAGAAGATCGTAAAGACGTCGCCCTCTTCCACAATATTGCCGCCCGTCATCACCGCCATGCGCTGACAAATACTTTTAATCACGCTCATTTCGTGGGAAATAAGTACGATCGTGATACCTAATCGGACATTGATGCTTTTCAATAGCGCCAGAATAGACGCCGACGTTTCCAGATCCAGCGCGGAGGTCGGTTCATCACACAGCAGCACTTCGGGATGGTTAGCAATCGCGCGAGCAATGCCCACACGCTGTTTCTGCCCACCGCTCAGCTGTGCCGGATAAGATGTCCCCTTGTCCTGCAACCCGACCAGCGCCAGAATTTCCGGCACGCGTGAGGCGATGTCTTCTTTGTTCTTCCCCGCGGCACGCAGGCTGAACGCCACGTTGTCATAAACATTGCGGGTATGCATCAGATTAAAATGCTGGAATATCATCCCGATACGCTGCCGATGCTGACGCAGTTCACGGCCGGACGCATCGCTAATCAGCGTATCGCCCAGAAACACGCGTCCTTCGGTCGGGCGCTGCAATAAATTGATCGTCCGCAACAGCGTACTTTTCCCCGCGCCGCTGGTGCCGACAATCCCAAAAACTTCACCCTGTTGAATGGTCAGGTTGACGTTGTTTACCGCTCTGGACTGTGCTGCTTTGCCGGCGGGAAAATCAACGCTCACGTTTTCTAACCGAATCATTACCTGACTCACTCCTGCTGACTGACTATTTTAAGAAATGTATCGTCGGCATACGCAAACGTATGCCTGTTTGATGTAGGGAAGCCTGTGTTTGTGGGTAAAATCATTTCTCATTAGCGGGCGTTAAGCCTATCCCACAGAACGGTTTCACTTGTTATGTTGAACAGAGATAGGCTCTTCATCGCCTTTTTGCATTGAGGAATAACCGGGCTATTTATGGCTGCCATTTTTGTTATAATTAGATTAACTTCTTATAAATCAATAAAATATTAAAAAATATTCGTCTGTTTAAGTTAGAGAGAAATGAGCTTTGCGTCAATGATAAAAAAAGCAAATCACCCTTCTGTTTTTTAGAAACTCTTTTATGTCTTTTTCTTCTATATAGGCTACCGTCGCCTTCGGTTATCGCCATACCCATCACGGCATCACCAAACATAACAAATCATGATAATGCGTTGATAAGCATCTCAAAATATATCCTGAAACATTACTATCACAATCAGCGCCTAGCCTGATCCCGCACCGAAAAACGTTTATCCTCCCAATTAAGGATGCCACCATGCGTTATCGCTCTATTCTGCTGCCTGTTGTCAGTCTTTTCTTATTACCACTTTCTGAGTTTGCAACGGCATCTGAGCCGGACAGCGCGACGATCGGCGCCATTGTCGATACCACCACGCAGGCCAGTAACCGTCCCCACGTGATTGAACTGGAGCAATCCATTCAGGCCGCGCTGCGCAAAGCGATCCAGGGAGAGGCGCCGCAGCTTACCCGGGCACAGTTGGAGCAGGCGAGAGAAACGCCACAAATGGCGGATATCGATTGGCTCAACAACAGCGGTTATGACTTCGCCGTGAAAGCCAACCAGCAGGCCGGCATTGCGCTACTGGAATCCTTCTCCCATCTTTCCACCGATGTGTTACAACAAAACACCGCTATTGTGACGCGCATTAATCGCGAAGCCACCACCGGACAGCGCGAACAGGCACTGGTGGATGCAGAGGGTCAGGGGTATCTCTACTATCTGGCTGATGCATTGGGTCCACGCTTGGGTAAGGTCTTCATTAACGCATATAACCACGGTGAAATACGCAAGGCTGCCGTCTTACTCAAGCTATCCGCCGTCAGTACCTCCGCAGCTAAGCAGCATTTCAACTACCCTCGCCCTTTCCTACAGCCGAATAACACCATTCATCTGGTGCCGGATACCGCCGTGATTGGCGATAACAAACCCTACACCGCTTCCGGTGGTGCATTTCCGAGCGGGCATACCAACACGGGCTACACCGATGCGCTGCTGTTAGCAGAAATGATCCCCGAGCGCTTCGTCCCGCTGATCGATCGCGGCGCGCGCTACGGCTATTCACGCATTGTACTGGGTGTTCATTATCCATTAGACGTGATCGGTTCGCGGATGCTTGCTGAACGCAATGTGGCGCACTACCTCAACGATCCACAGTACCGTCGACTGTTTGAGCAGGCAAAAACGGAGTTACGTAACGCGTTAGAGAAAGCCTGTGGCACGACGTTGAGCGCCTGCGCAAAGAGTGCGCCACAGGATGACCCCTACGCCGCACCGGAAATGAAGACGTTTTATCGCTACACGATGACCTACGGTCTGCCGGCGCAACCTGGTACGGCGTCCCCGGTTAGCGTTCCCGAAGGTGCAGAAGTCCTGCTCGACCCGGTGCTTCCCCATCTCTCCGCAGCCCAACGCAGAAACCTGATGGTGAAAACCGCGCTGGCTGACGGCTACCCACTTTCCGGCGCACCGGGCGATAAAGGTACGCAGAATTTCTGGCAGCGCCTCAACCTGCATGACGCCGTGCAGTCAGCACAGCACCGCTAACGGAGCCCTCTTCCTCGCGTTTGCTTACGCGGGGAAGAGGAATGCCACGGGCAGATAATATTTAATTACGGAAATTTATTATCATTATTATCTTCACTTGGCGTTGTTTCATTTTTTTTTAAAAATAAATGATTCTATTTTTTAAAAAAACCTCCTATATGAAGCAATGTTGAAGCTACAACACCATCTTCATAGCGCCACCTTAACGATTATTCTATTCATTTAACTGTAACGGTAACTTTCCAGACAGGATAATATTTTAATGGTTATTTATCTGTCAGCATAGAATACCGATCGCTTTGTAAATCAATGTAAATCGATGCTATCACAAGTCCCCTAATGCCATTTTTAAATTTTAGTTCATCTCAATATAAACCTTATCTCCCCCCCGTCGATATAGAAATACCGCTCCTTATCCGGGAGTCATTTAGAGGTACTTATGAGCATTAAACTTAAATTAATTTCGGTTATGTTGTTAATGGCATTATTGCTTTTGGTTGTCTCTCTTATCGGACTGTTTGGCATGAACAGCACAAATCAGTCGATGAAAACGCTGTATCAGGATCGGCTGGTCGCTCTGCAGTATCTTGGCAATGTAACCAGGCAGATGAACAACGTGATGTTTGAAATCGCCAGCGTAGATCTCTCACAGCCGAACGATGTCAAGACCGGGCTGGAGCATATCGAAGAAGCACAAAAAATTTATGATGCGCAATGGGACTTGTACAGCAAGACGTATTTAACCGGCGATGAACAAACATTAGAAGAACAGTATGTTGTCTTATACAAGCAGTACAATGAAAAAGTCATCCTTCCCGCCATTCATGCAATACAAAAAAATGACAAAGAGGCGCTGGAATATATTATTAATCACACACTAAAAAGCGAATACGCCCCGCTGCAGAAGATTGCCGACCAACTGATAAAATTACAATCGGATGTGGGAGAGGAACTGTATTCCGAATCACAAAATAGTTTCAGTAATATATTATTTTCCGTCGTCATTACCCTACTGTTCGGGGTCGTCATCGTTGCCTTATCCGGCTGGCGATTGATTATGTCGATTGCCGTACCAATAAAAAATGCCGTGGATTTAGCGAGAAAAGTCGCAAGCGGCGATCTGACGCATCGCATCGAGATTACCTCGCGCGATGAAATGGGACAGTTGCAAACCGCGATGCGGGAAATGGTACTGAATCTGACGGATATCGTTGAGCGAGTACACAGCAACGCCGACATTATCGCAACCGCATCCAGCCAGATCAGCAACGGCAACATCGACCTCTCCTCCCGAACCGAGCAGCAAGCCAGTTCGCTGGAGGAAACGGCGGCGTCAATGGAGCAGATGACCTCCTCCGTGAAACAAAACGCCACCCATGCTGCCCACGCCAGCCAACTGGCTACGACCGCCTCGCAGCGCGCCGTTGATGGCGGCAAGATGATGGGCGATGTGACCAATGCCATGCAACAGATGGTGTCGTCCGCAGAGAAAATCACCAATATTATCAGCGTGATCGACGGTATTGCATTCCAGACCAACATCCTCGCACTGAACGCCGCCGTGGAAGCCGCTCGGGCGGGCGAACAAGGGCGAGGCTTTGCCGTCGTCGCGGGCGAAGTTCGTACGCTGGCACAGCGCAGCGCCAGCGCGGCGAAAGAGATCAAAGAACTGATCGGGACGTCAGTCGAGCAGGCAAACCTCGGGCACACCGTCGTCATCGACGCAGGCGGCACGATTCAGAGCGTCGTAGAGGACATCAAACGGGTTGCCTCGCTCGTGACCGAAATTTCCACCGCCAGCCATGAACAAAGTCTGGGCATCGGACAGATTAATACCGCAATTTCGCAGATGGAAACGGTCACGCAGCAGAACGCCGCCCTGGTTAACGAGGCCGCCGCTGCCGCTGGTTCACTGTCCGAGCGTGCAGGTGAACTTAGTCATGCCGTTGCGGCGTTTCGTATCTAATCACCGTTCTCACGGCACCCACACGCGAGTTATGACTTCCGCGTGTGGGTGTCGGTGACCATCAGTACATCGCTTAACGTGGTTAAAAACACATCGGCGTGTTCTTCCTGAAACACCAGCGGCGGGCGAATTTTCAGCACGTTCGCCGCGGGCCCCGTCGCGCTGATCAGCACACCGCGCTGGCGCATCGCATTTACCACCTGCAATGCGGATTCACTTGCCGGCGCTTTGCTTTCACGATCGCTGACCAATTCTACGCCGATAAACAAGCCGTAAGCCCGAATATCGCCGATCAGTGGAAAATCCTGCGCCAATTGCTGTAACCCTTGCCGCAGATAATGCCCCACGCGCTGGGCGTTCTGTTGCAACTGCTCTTCCCGAATCACTCTCAGTACCGCGTGCGCCGCCTGACAGGACACCGGATTGCCGCCGAACGTATTGAAATAGCGAACCTCTCGCCCGAATGCCTCAAATAATGCAGAACGTCCAACCAGCCCGGCGATAGGATGCCCGTTGCCCATCGGCTTCCCTAAACTCACCAAATCCGGGACGATACCGTGACGCGCAAAGCCCCACATTGACTCCCCGGTGCGACCAAAGCCCGGCTGCACTTCATCCGCGATAAACAATCCGCCAGCCTGACGAATCAGCGCCGCAGCCTGTGCCATTTCGCCTTCCGGCGCACAGAACACGCCGTCGCTGGAAAAAATGGTATCCACCAGCAGCGCGGCAGGACGAATACCCTCCTCTTGCATCTGTGCCAGCGCGTCACGAATACGGGTAAGAAATGCGCCGGGCTGACGATAGGTATTCGGTGCGTCAATCAGCTTCACATGGCTACCGCGCGCTACACCATCGCCCAGCGACGGCGACAGCTCCGCCAGCGCACTGGTGACGCCGTGGTACGCCCAGCGCGTCACCAGGACGCCCGTTCCCCCCGTGGTGTGTCGGGCAATGCGCAACGCCAGATCGTTGGCCTCACTACCGGTACAGGTCAACATCACGTTATTTAGCTCGGCGGAAAATTCGCTGAGTAAATCTTCCGCAAAATCGACAATGGCTGAATGCAAATACCGCGTGTGGGTATTGAGCTGAGCGCTTTGCCGCGCTATCGCCTCCACCACCGCCGGGTGACAGTGTCCGACCGAGGCCACATTGTTATAGACATCCAGATAACGTTTCCCTTGCTGATCGAACAGCCACACACCCTCGCCGCGCACAACATGCAGCGGTTCTTCATAAAACAGGCGGTAACCGCTGCCCAATATCCGCTGACGACGCGCCAGCAACGCTTCTGTCGTTGTCATTTCAGGCGTGATATTTCTTTGATTCATCGCATGTCCTCCGGGCAAACCTGCTGTAGGCGAGTCACAAACTGCGCATGGGAATAGGTCGCGATGCGCTGCAAACTGTGCCAACAGCGTGGCACATTACGCAGCAGATACTCCCGATTGTCGGGGTAGCGTGATGCCCGCCACTGCGCAATCGTCAGGGTCAGCGCCATGCGGGTCGCAATCAAATCCGGCAACAGTGCGATCTCCTCCGGGGCTAACGGCCTGTGCTGGTGATACGCGGCAATAAACGGCACAACATGTTCCAGCAGATCGGCACCATCACCAACCTGATACGCCAGCGCCGTCGCCACTTCGCAGATTAACGGTGCGAATACGGCGTCGCCAAAATCGATAATGCCGGTCACCCGCGTCGGTGACACCCCATCGACCAGCACATTATGCGGATTCAGATCGTTATGAATGACCTGACGGCGCAACGTCATCAATTCGGGCGCAACGCGGCTGTCATAGCGATCAAAAATGCGCCGAAGATGCTGATGCTGCTGTCGCTCAGAAATAAAATCGAGGTAAGGACGCACCTGCTCTGCGCGGCTGATATCCCACAACAGCGAACGGTTCGCTGCCGGATGCGTAAAACCGTGAAGCGCATTATCCAACTGCGCCAGCGTGCTTCCCAACTGCGGCATTAATGCCGTGGAAGGCGCGGTCAGATGCTGCGGCGTGCCTGCCAGATAACTCACCAGTCGCACGCGCAACAGTGCACCATCGATCTCAACGCTCGTTTCCGCCTGACCTGCTATTGTCGGCTGGATTCGCGGCACGGGCAGTTCAGGGGCCTGCTGCGCAAGGTGCAGCAGCAGTGCGGTCTGGAAATCGCTGACGTCGGCAGGTTCCGCCGCGTTGATCACCTTCAGCATATAGCGTTCATCGGGCGTGACCGTCAGGCAGAAATTCATATCGCGCTCGCCCTGAAGCAGCGCCATCTGCCCGGACAAACCATATTCTTGCTGGGCAATGGCCAGCGCCTGCTGGCAGGAAACCTGCGGCACGGCCTGCGTCATCAGGTCGTCGCTATGCGATAGCGCCTCCGCAAACACCGACTGATTGGACGCAGCAGATTGGAACATGGGAGAAAATGTCGTGAGCCGTCCTTCAGACATGCTGCCCTCCGTTAACGTGGATTTCCGCGCCGTTGACATAAGACGCACCGGAGGTGCAGAGAAAATAGATCAGGCTTGCCACCTCTTCGGGTTTACCTAAGCGCTGCATCGGCACCTGCCGTTCAATGATGTCATCCGTACCGGGTGACAGAATCGAGGTTTCAATTTCCCCCGGCGCAATCGCATTCACGCGAACGCCATGCTGACCAAAATCAAACGCCATTTCCCGCGTCAGCGCGGACAACGCCGCTTTCGAGGTGGCATAGGCAACACCAGCAAAAGGATGAACGCGCGATCCGGCAATCGAGGTCACATTAATCACGCAGCCCTGTGATGCTTTTAGCTCGTCAAACAGGCCGTTTGCCAACAGCGCACAGGAAAACAGATTGACGTTGAAGACCCGCAGCCAGGTCGCATAGTCTGTATCGCGCACGCCCAAACGCTGCCCGCCTTCCCCCTTTGGCGAAATCCCTGCGTTATCGACCAACGCATCCAGCCGCCCGCCCAGCTTTTCCTTAATCAGCGGCAGCGTCTGTTGCAGGCTGTCGATATCTTCCAAATCGAGATGGATGTGATTAAGCAGTTTTTCCGCCCACGGGCACTCTTCCGCCCAGTTCTGACGCGACGCGGTAAAGATCCGCCACCCCGCCGCGTGGAAATGCTTAACGGTGGCATGCCCGATTCCCCGGCTGGCACCAGTCAGCAAGAGTGTTTTTTGCACTGTCATACCAAATCTCCTGAGCCTTTGTAGGCGATGCATCAAAATGGTGTTTGATGCATCATAAATTAGATTTTAAAAAAAGCTGAAGAAAATTTCAGCGAAAAAAAACGATTTTTCCCCTTGGCGAAATGCGCTCTTAAACACATTTTTATGCCGAATCAGTGTGCGTTTCGTGCGCCACAGTGCTGTTATTTCATGCTACCTCGTAGCACGCGCCCGACGCAGGGCGGCTCAATCGCCGTCGCCCTGCGAACCCTGGCTTCCCGGCTAAATTATGCCGCTGCGCGGTGCCATCGTCGGTATCAGGCTTAACGGACCTCTTGCGACACGGTTACTCGCCCCATAAATGGGACTCGCCCTTCGGGCCAGCACAAGTGCTGTTCAAAAACGTCTCTGACGTTTTTGTCCGGCGTGGCGCAAGCTTTAGCCGCG
>NZ_JBBBQR010000025.1:0-49248 GCF_037136835.1 Pectobacterium sp. 1950-15
TCCGCAGGGCTTTTTTTTCGATTAACCCCGGTATTCGATAATCGACAAACCCGCGTTGTAATCCGTGCTGTAGATGATGCCGTCGGCATCAACAAACACATCGCAGGACTGAATAATCTGCGGCCTGCCGGGACGTTTATCGACCATGCTGGCTGGCGCAGCAGGCACCAGCGCACCGGTTTCTTTCGGCTGGTACGGATTACTGATGTCGTAAGCCCGCACGCCCGCATTTTGATACGTGGCGAAAATCAGTGAAGAACTGATGAAGCTGCCGGGGCGGTTTTCATGCAGGTTATGTGGGCCAAAGTGTGCGCCTTTCTTCACATAGTCTATCTCTTTCGGCTGCGGGAAGGTGGCGATGCTCACGGGATTACTCGGCTCACGAATATCGAACACCCAAATCAATTTCTCGCCATCTTCCTGATTATCCAAAACCGCTTCATCCAACACGATCAGCAGATCGCGATCCGGCAACGGCAGCGCGGTATGGGTGCCGCCGCCAAACGGCGGGCTCCAGTTACGGTGGCTGATGAGCTGTGGATTGGTGCGATCGCTCACGTCCAGTAGCGTCAGCCCGCCATCGCGCCAGCTACCATAGGCGGTGTCGCCGCTGATGATGGCATGATGCAACGCATAACGCTTGCCGTCCGGCCAACTTGCGGTTTCTCCTCCGGCAGTGTGCATACCGGGGAGCCAGTAACGACCGGCAACTTCCGGACGCTGTGGATCGGCCAGATCGATAGTCAGAAAGATGTAGTCGCTGTAGCCATCGAGCAGGGCGGAGACATAGGCCCAGCGCCCGCCCACGTACCAGATGCGGTGAATTCCGATACCGTCCAGCGGCAGGAAGCTGATCTCGCGCGGTTTATCCGGCGTTGAGATATCGAAAATCCGTAATCCGGCGCTCCAGCTTTTGCCCTGCTGTTTGGTACTGACCGTATCGGCGACGGAGCGGGTGTAATAGACCTTTTCCTCGGCGAAGCTGGCGTCGGCAAACAAATCGCGTGCGTTAACGACAAGCAGCAGGTCATCATGCGTTTGCAGGTGGATATTCCAGGTGCCGGGCGGGGCAGCAATAAACCCCGCTGGCTTGGGATTTTTGGCATCGCGCACATCCACAATCGACACGCCTTGTGAAACCATATGCCCGATGTAAGCGTAGCCGCGGTGAACCATCACCTGCACACCATCGGGCCTGCCGCCCTGATCGCTGTGCCCAATCAGCCGCATATTACGGCTGTAATCGGGGGTGGGCAGAGGGGTCGATGCCATGAGTTATCTCCGTGTTATTTCGCCTGTTTGGCTTCCAGTGTAGCAAACCACGGTGCGATAAAATCATCCGTGTGGCCCCAGCCTGGGATGATTTTCGCTAATCCGGCGACATTGACCGCACCTGCCTGGCTGGCTAACAGCGCCTGCGGAATCGCGGCAGCGCGGAACTCGTAGGTGGCTGGCGTTGGTTCACCGGCTATCTTGTTGGCAACCAGACGCAGGTTAACTTTACCGATCAGTTTTGGATCGACGGCCACGCTGACTTTCCACGGGCTGCTCGCTTCGCGCATCAGCTGTAAATCCTGATTGGAGATGTCGATGCTGTACAGTTTGATTTCTGTCCGACCGTTTTCTTTCAATGCTTTATAAGCACCCTGACTGAAGGCATCCCACGATCCCCAGATCGCATCGATTTTGCCTTTCGGGTATTTCGCCAGCACTGCGCCGACTTTGTTGGCGGTATCGCCCTGTACGTCAGAAGACACGGCACCAATCGATTCCAGTTCCTTGATGCCGGGGTTGGCTTTCAGGATCTGTTGATAGGCGAGCTGGCGGCGTTCCATCGGCGGGAAGCCAGCAACCCACAGTTTGATGATATTGGCTTTGCCGTTGAAATCCTTCACCAACTGGCCGAGTGATTCGTTAGTCAGTGAGGCATCGTCCTGCTGGGTGACGGTCACGCCCGGAATTTCGCCGTTCACGGCAGTATCAAACACGGAGACGGCAATACCGCTGTCGACGATGCGTTTAATCAAATCGGTAGAGTAGGGATCGCGACCCTGTGACAGGATGATACCGTCATATTTCTGACTAATAGCCTGATTCACGAAATCCTGAAAACGAGCGTCATCGCCGTTACTCAGGAAGGTACTGACCTTGAAGCCCAGCTTTTTACCTTCTTCGAGCACGCCGGAAACAAACTGCGTGGTGTTGTCGTCCGATCCCAGATTGCGGATAACGGCGATGCGAACCGGGCCGTTATGATTGGCAATAGCAGCCGGAACGGGAGCAATGGTGGCGCTCTGATTGGCCAGTGCCGGTAATGCGGTCAGTAAGCTCAGTGCAAGCAGGGCAGGCGTAAATTTCTTCATTATCAGCTCCATGGCGTTTTATAAAAGGATCTTGTGTTGACGATAGTGTGTCGTGTCGATGGCAGTATTGTTATGTTTTCTGCGTCACTACTTTATAGCTGTCTTTATGTCTGGATGTCTATTTAAAAATAATACTGCATCATAGCCAGTGAGCGATAGTCGGGAAAGCGGGGAGCATTATGACGTTTGGATGTAAGTTATAACGATTTGTGCTGACTACGGATAAAAGAAAAATGCCCGCGAGGCGGGCATTTGAGGAGGAGATTAAATGAAAGAACGTGAATTACTTCTTCGCTTCTTTCTCTTCCATTTCACGTGCCCAGCGTGGGTGGTGTTTACGCGCCCAGCGTTTGGAAACTTTGCCTTCAATCATCCCTTTGATCGATCCTTTGACCCAGAACGCCATGTACATATGGATCAGAATGGCATGGATGAGGACGATAGCCGCAGCAGCGTGAATCAGAATAGCGTAGCGCACGATATCAATCGGGAACAGGTGGGCGAAATAGGGGCGCCACATGATAACCCCAGTGATCAGCAGTACCAGCGTTAGCCCCATGATGCTCCAGAACATCATCTTCTGACCTGGGTTGTATTTACCCACTTCAGAGACTTCATGCTCATTGCCTTTTAATACCTCAACAATATTGAGGAACCATGGCAGATCGCGCTTCTTCGGGATGTTATGACTAACAAACCGGAAAAACATCGGGATCAGACAGATGACGATCAGCACGCCAAAAAACGGGTGCAGAATGCGTCCCATTTGTGGCGTACCAAACGTCTGCGTCAGCCATTGCAGGGTTGGGAAGAACAAAGCAATACCCGAGAGCGCGACCAGGAAAAAGCTAATCACCACAATCCAGTGACAGATGCGATCGATAAACTTGGTGCGCAAAATCATTTGTGGCTTACTCATGTTTGTCTCCCCCTTCTTTGTCTTCTCCCTCGTGCTCATGATCCATTTCCTCAGTGTTCGGACCGACACCGACGTAGTGGAACATTAACCCGGCGAACGTGGCGACAAACCCTAACGCGGACAGCGGTTTCAGAATGCCTTTCCACAGATTGACCGGCGTGGAAATCTGCGGGTTATCTGGCAGATTGTGATAGAGCGATGGTCTGTCCGCGTGGTGCAGAACATACATCACATGCGTACCGCCCACACCCTGCGGATCGTAGAGGCCTGCGTTTTCATAACCACGGCTTTTCAGATCGGTGATGCGTTCTTCCGCCAGATGCTTCATTTCGTCTTTTGTACCGAAACGAATGGCACCGGTCGGACAGGTTTTCACACAGGCCGGTTCTTGCCCAACGCTAACCCTGTCGACGCACAGCGTACATTTATAGACACGATTATCTTCTTTGTTCAGACGTGGAATATTGAACGGGCAGCCGGCGATACAATAGCCGCAGCCAATACAATGCTCGGACTGAAAATCAACGATCCCGTTGGCATACTGAATGACGGCACCAGCGGAAGGACAGGCTTTCAGACAGCCCGGATCGCTACAGTGCATACAGCCATCTTTACGGATCAGCCATTCCAGACGATCGTTCTCTTCCACTTCGGAAAAGCGCATTAGCGTCCAGGATTTGGCGCTCAGATCCGCCGGGTTGTCATAAACCCCGAGGTTATGGCCGACTTCGTCACGAATGTCGTTCCACTCAGAACAGGCCACCTGACAAGCTTTACAGCCGATACAGGTGGTGACATCGATCAGTTTTGCCACTTCGCTTTTGTCATTACGCACATGCGGAGGCGGTGTAAAGCCGTTGGTGGCCGAACGTTTAATAATATCTTGTGATTGCATTGACATAGTTGGCTACCCTTACACCTTCTCTACATTAACCAAAAACGCTTTGTACTCAGGCGTTTGTGAATTAGCGTCACCGACGCTCGGGGTGAGTGTGTTAGCCAGGAACCCTTTACGGGTGGTTCCCTCAAATCCCCAGTGGCAAGGGATACCAACGGTTTCCACGCTGCGTCCGGCAATTTCCAGCGTTTTGATTCGCTTGGTGACCACCGCTTTGGCTTTGATGTAGCCACGCTGGCAGGAAACTTTGATTTCATCGCCTGCTTTAATGCCTTTGCTTTTCGCCAGGTTTTCACCGATTTCGACAAATTGTTCCGGCTGTACAATGGCGTTCAGACGTGCGTGTTTTGTCCAGTGACGGAACAATTCGGTAATTGAGTATGTCGTCGCCACGTAAGGGAAGTCCTTCGCGGTGCCCATGGTTTTCGCATCGCGTTCAAACAAACGCGCCGCCGGGCTGGACACCACCGATGGATGCAGCGGGTTAGTACCGATAGGCGATTCGATCGGTTCGTAGTGCTCAGGGAACGGCCCGTCTACCAGTTTGTCTACGGAGAACAAACGTGCCAGACCTTCCGGCAGCATGATGAATGGCCCGGTGTCCTTGCCCGGCGGGACGGTCGCGGCGAAGTCAGGCACATCAATGCCTTGCCATTTCTGACCGGTCCATTCCAGCAATTTACGCTTGCTGTCCCACGGTTTCCCTTGCAGGTCGGCAGACGCGCGGTTGTAGAGAATGCGGCGGTTTTGCGGCCAGCACCATGACCAGTTTGGCGTACAGCCCAGACCGGCATCCGCGTTGTCGCGTTTATCCATCTGGTTGCCCGCTTCTGTCCAGCTACCAGCATAGATCCAGCAGAAGCTGGATGTGGAGCCGTCATCACGCAGCTGCGAGAAATCAGCAACCTGTTGGCCTTTTTTCAGGATCAGCTTGCCGCTGTCGTCGTAGATATCCGCCAGCGCCATACCGTTGGCTTCGCGAGCAATCTCTTCCGGTGTTGGGTCTTCTGGGTCTTTATAGTTCCAGTTGATGTTCATCAACGGATCAGGGTATACGCCGCCTTCTTCTCTATACAGCTCACGCAGGCGCATCAGCAGTTTACCGAGAATTTTACCGTCGTGATGGGCTTCTCCTGGTGGCTCAGCCGCCGCCCAGTGCCATTGCAGCCAGCGGCCGGAGTTGGCGATCGACCCATTCTCTTCAGCAAAGCAGGAAGAGGGCAGACGGAAGACCTCAGTCTGAATGGATTTCGTATCCACGTCGTTGAATTCGCCATAGTTCTGCCAGAATGTAGACGTTTCCGTGACCAGTGGATCGATGATGACCATGTACTTGAGCTTGGAGAGTGCTTCGGTCGCTTTATTCTTGTTGGAGAACGCGGCAACGGGGTTAAAGCCCTGAACAATGTAGCCGTTCATTTTGCCTTCCACCATCAGCTCGGTTTGCACCATGACGTCGTAGCTACGATCCCACTTCGGCAACCAGTCATAACCCCAGTTATTCGCTGCCTGCGCGTTATCACCGTAGAAGCTCTTCATCATGCTGATAAAGAATTTTGGTGTATTTTTCCAATAGTTAACTTGATCGGGCAGCAGCGCCGTTGGCGTGATTTGACCCAAATAAGTTTTCAGATCCGGCTGTTTTTCTGACGGCAACGGCATATAGCCCGGCAGATTTAACGACAGCAGGCCAAGGTCGGTATAGCCCTGAATGTTAGAGTGACCGCGCAGGGCGTTGATACCGCCGCCTGCCATACCGATGTTACCAAGTAACAGTTGGATCATGGCCGCTGAGCGAATGATCTGTGCTCCGTTGGTGTGGTGCGTCCAGCCCAGTGCGTACATGAAGGTTGCGGTTTTATTCGGTACACAGGTTTCGGCGAGCGTGCGGCAGATCGTTTCATAATCTTTGGCTGAAGTACCGCATAGCGATGTCACCATTTCCGGCGTATAGCGGGAAACGTGTTTTTTCAGCAGATTCCAGACGCAGCGCGGGTGGGACAGTGTGGTATCCCGTTTGGCGAAGCCGGATTCATCGAGCTCATACTGCCAGCTGGATTTATCATATTGACGTTTTTGTTCGTCGTAGCCGCTGAACAAACCTTCGTCAAAACTGAAATCTTCTCGTACGATCAGGCTGGCGCTGGTGTAAGACACCACGTATTCATGATGAATTTTATCGTGTGTAATAAGGTAGTTAACAATACCTAGCAGAAAGGCGGCGTCTGACCCTGCGCGAATAGGCGCGTAGAGGTCGGCAACGGCCGCGGAGCGGTTAAAACGCGGATCGACAACGATCAGTTTCGCCTTATTATGCGTTTTCGCTTCAACGGCCCATTTGAAACCGACCGGGTGTGCTTCTGCCGGGTTGCCGCCCATGACGATGATGACGTTGGCGTTTTTGATATCAACCCAGTTGTTGGTCATGGCGCCACGACCGAATGTCGGCGCCAGCGCGGCGACGGTTGGGCCGTGACACAGGCGAGCCTGACAGTCGATGGCGACCATGCCGAGAGAGCGGGCAAATTTCTGGTCAAGAATGCCGGTTTCGTTGCTGGCGGCAGAGGAGCACAACATGCCTGTGGTCAGCCAGCGGTTGACGGTTTCGCCTTTGGCATTGGTACGTTGGAAGTTGGCGTCGCGGTCAGCTTTCATCAGGCGCGCGATGCGTTCGATCGCGTCTTCCCAACTGATTCGTTGCCATTTGTCTGAGCCTGGTGCACGGTATTCTGGGTAGAGCAGGCGGTTTTCACTGTGGATGTAGTCGACCAGACCAGCACCTTTCGGGCAAAGGGAGCCACGGCTGACTGGGTGGTCTGCATCACCTTCGATATGGAAAACGGAAGGTTTTGCATTCTTGGCGCCATCGCCCAGGCTATACATGAGCACACCGCAGCCGACCGAACAGTATGTGCAGTTGTTACGCGTCTCTTTTGCGCGTAACAGCTTATATTGACGTACTGATGCCATTGCTTCCGTGGGTGTAAAGCCCAATACCGCGAGAGTGGTTCCAGCCATCCCCCCCGCGCAAACTTTAAAGAAACCTCGTCTATTCAGTTGCATTAGTTTCCCTGTGTAATTATGTGTCATTTTTGTTGCGAGCAATTTAACAACACATAAAATGTGGGCTTTGCGCAAAATCAAAATTTAAGTATTTAAACCCCCATTACACCTATAAAGGGGTATATTTTTCATTCGCTATATATTGTAATGCATAACGATTTTGTTATTTCATGGTTACAAACTATGCGGAGCCGCGTGTCAGTCGGAAAGGAATAAACGGGGATTTGTGGAGAAATTGTTGCAAAAAAAAGCCGGATAAGAATCCGGCTTGATGTGATGATTATTTGACCTGCATACCCGGCTGGGCGCCGCTGTCTGGGCTTAGCAGGAAGATATCTTTCCCACCCGGGCCCGCAGCCATCACCATCCCTTCTGATATGCCGAAGCGCATTTTACGCGGCGCCAGATTGGCGACCATGACGGTTAAACGGCCTTCCAGCTTAGCGGGGTCAGGATAGGCTTCACGAATGCCGGAGAAAACCTGACGGGTTTCGCCGCCCAGATCCAACGTCAAACGTAATAGCTTGTCAGACCCGTCAACCCATTCAGCTTGCTTAATCAAGGCGATACGCATATCGACCTTGGCAAAATCGTCAAAGTTAATGGTGTCCTGCACTGGGTTGTCCGCCAGAGGACCAGACACGACTTTTTGCGCCGTGACCATGTCTTCTTTAGACGCGTCAACCATCGCGTTGACTTTATCCAGATCGATGCGATTAAACAGCGCTTTAAATGGACTAACCTGATGGCTCAGCAGTGGGGCGGTGATGGCGTCCCAGCTCAGTTCCGTGTTCAAAAACGCTTCTGTCCGCTGTGCCAGCGATGGCAGTACCGGCTTCAGGTACGTCATCAGCACGCGGAACAGGTTGATGCCCATTGAGCAAATGGCCTGTAGATCGGCATCCCGACCTTCTTCTTTCGCTACAACCCACGGCGCTTGTTCGTCAACATAGCGGTTGGCGATATCCGCCAGCGCCATGATCTCACGAATGGCACGGCCGGATTCACGGCTGCTGTAGGCTTCCGCAATGCTGACGGCAGCATCGGTGAAGGTTTTGTACAGCTCAGCGTCGGCCAGGTTGGCCGCCAGTTTGCCGTCAAAGCGCTTGTTGATGAAACCGGCATTGCGCGATGCCAGATTGACAACCTTGTTAACGATGTCAGCATTCACGCGCTGCACGAAATCTTCCAGATTAAGATCGATGTCATCAATGCGAGAAGACAGTTTTGCCGCGTAGTAATAACGCAGGCAATCGGCATCCAGATGCTGCAGGTACGTGCCTGCTTTAATGAAGGTGCCGCGTGATTTAGACATCTTGGCACCGTTGACCGTGACGTAGCCGTGCACGAACAGGTTCGTCGGTTTACGGAAACCACTGCCTTCCAGCATCGCCGGCCAGAACAGGCTGTGGAAATAAACGATGTCTTTACCGATGAAGTGATACAAATCCGCGTCTGAGTCTTTCTTCCAGAAATCGTCAAAATTCAGATCGTCACGTCTGTCGCACAGATTCTTGAACGACCCCATGTAGCCGATTGGCGCATCCAGCCAGACATAAAAGTATTTGCCCGGTGCATCAGGAATTTCAAAACCGAAATATGGCGCGTCGCGGGTAATGTCCCACTGTTGCAGACCAGAGTCGAACCACTCCTGCATCTTGTTGGCGACTTGCTCCTGCAATGCGCCAGAGCGTGTCCAGGCTTGCAGCATCTCGCTGAACGCGGGTAAATCGAAGAAAAAGTGCTCTGTATCACGCATCTCTGGCGTGGCACCAGACACCACTGATTTTGGTTCGATTAGTTCCGTTGGGCTGTAGGTTGCGCCGCAGACTTCGCAGTTATCGCCGTATTGATCGGCTGCCTTACATTTCGGGCAGGTACCTTTGACGAAACGATCCGGCAGGAACATGCCTTTCTCTGGATCGTACAACTGAGAAATCGTGCGATTTTTAATAAAGCCGTTTTCTTTCAGCCGGCCATAAATCAGACCAGACAGCTCACGGTTCTCTTCGCTATGCGTGGAGTGGTAGTTGTCGTAGCTGATATTGAAGCCAGCAAAGTCCTGCTGATGTTCCTGACTCATCGCCGCAATCATCTCTTCCGGCGCAATACCCATCTGCTGTGCTTTCAGCATGATTGGCGTGCCGTGGGCGTCGTCCGCACAGATAAAGTGAACCTGGTTGCCGCGCATTCGCTGGTAACGAACCCAAATATCAGCCTGAACATGTTCAAGCATATGACCGAGGTGAATCGAACCATTAGCGTAAGGCAGCGCGCACGTTACCAGGATTTTCTTTGCGACTTGAGTCATGAGGAACTTGCTTTCTTTTGTGAATAGAGGGAGATCGATGTTAACCGATAGCGCCTTGCTGCGTAAACCGCTGGCGTGAGTAAAACGGCAGGAAACCCCATGGCAGATTTTAATTTGCGTAGTGTTTCCACGTTTTTGACGCCGAAGGGCGTCAGGCTTCCCTCGCTCTGGTATGCTATATACGGTCTCAACGGTCAAATATGAGAATTTCAAGGAGCCGGAATGAACGCGACAGTCCCCGAACAACGTCCTGAAGCACTGCGTGCCATGGTCACCGGGGTTTTATCTACTTTTCAGCACCCGACACTGAAAAATAACCTGACGACACTGAATGCTCTGCGTCATTGTGCGCTGCTGGATAACGTGTTGCATATCGAACTGACGATGCCGTTTGTCTGGCTGAGCGGTTTGGCTGTATTAAAGGAAACGGTTAGCGATGAGCTATTACGTTTATCAGGCGCAAAGGCGGTCGAATGGCGCTTAACGCACGATATCGCGACGCTGCGTCGGGTTAACGATCAGGCTGGCGTGAAGGGCGTTAAAAACATCATTGCCGTCAGCTCCGGCAAAGGTGGAGTCGGCAAATCGAGCACGGCGGTCAACATGGCGCTGGCGCTGGCGGCTGAAGGTGCGAATGTGGGCATTCTGGATGCCGATATCTACGGCCCTTCTATTCCCACTATGCTGGGTTCGGCCAGTGAGCGCCCAACCTCGCCGGACGGTCAACACATGGCGCCGATTATCGCGCACGGTCTGGCAACCAACTCGATTGGTTATCTGGTCACGGACGATAACGCGATGGTGTGGCGTGGGCCGATGGCCAGCAAGGCGTTATTGCAACTGTTGCAGGATACGCTCTGGCCGGATCTGGATTATCTGGTGTTAGATATGCCGCCGGGTACGGGCGATATCCAACTGACGCTGGCGCAGAATATTCCTGTCACCGGTGCCGTCGTCGTGACGACACCGCAGGATATTGCACTGATGGATGCCATGAAGGGCATCGCGATGTTTGAAAAAGTCAGCGTGCCAGTGCTGGGCATCGTTGAGAATATGAGCGTACACATCTGTAGCAACTGTGGTCATCTGGAGCCGATCTTCGGTACGGGCGGCGCACAGAAGCTGGCGGAGAAATACCACTGTTCCCTGTTAGGCCAGCTTCCGCTGCACATCTCCCTGCGTGAAGATCTTGACCGCGGTGAGCCGACGGTCGTCAGCCAGCCGGACAGTGAATTCACTTCTCTGTACCGTGAACTGGCAGGGCAGGTTGCCGCTCAGCTCTACTGGCAGGGTGACACGATTCCCGGCGAAATTTCTTTCCGGGCGCTGTAGCCTGCTATAAGGCCGGGCTTTGTCCCGGCTTGATCCTGCATCAGTCCTCGCTTCTCTGGGGCGCAATACGCGGAAAGGGTGGCGTGAAGGGGGCTAACTCCCTATAATTGCGGCGTCAAAGCGCCTGTTGGCGCATTCCCCTCTCTTTATTTATGTTAATCAGGTCGTTAATACCATGACTGATCAGTCTCACCAGTGTGTCATCATCGGGATCTCAGGAGCGTCCGCTTCGGGTAAAAGTCTTATTTCCAGTACCTTGTATCGGGAATTACGCGATCAGGTCGGCGATCAGCATATCGGGGTGATATCTGAAGACAGCTATTATAAAGATCAAAGCCACCTGACGATGGAAGAGCGGGTAAAAACCAACTATGACCACCCGAGTTCAATGGATCACAGCCTGCTGCTGAAACATTTGCAGATGCTGAAAGCGGGTCAGGCTATTGAAGTCCCGCAGTACAGCTATGTCGAACACACCCGCAAGCAGGAAACGGTGCATATTGAGCTGAAAAAGGTCATTATCCTTGAAGGTATCCTGCTGTTGACGGATGCACGCCTGCGCGATGAGATGAATTTCTCTATTTTTGTCGATACGCCGCTGGATATTTGCCTGCTGCGCCGTATGCGTCGCGATGTGAATGAGCGCGGGCGTTCAATGGATTCTGTGATGGAACAGTATCAGAAGACCGTGCGTCCGATGTTTCTGCAATTCATTGAGCCATCTAAGCAGTACGCCGATATTATCGTGCCGCGTGGCGGGAAAAACCGTATTGCGATTGATATTTTGAAAGCCAAGATAAGCCAGTTCTTTGAATAAGATACCCTGAATCATTCAGGCTGCATGACCGAACGGTAATGTTTTAAACAAGGCCAGCAGCGTGAAGTATGACGGAGATAGATGAGGTTTATCTGATAGATACCGGTGTGGAATGGAGAATAAGATGAGACTGTGTGACCGTGACATTGAAGCCTGGCTGGATGATGGCCGACTGGTGATTACGCCCCGTCCGCCAACCGAGAGGATCTCTGGCGCGACCGTTGATGTTCGCCTGGGAAATCAGTTTCGTGTCTTCCGCGGACACACCGCGCCTTTCATTGATTTAAGCGGACCGAAGGATGAGGTCAGTGCAGCGCTGGATCGCGTTATGAGTGATGAAATCAATTTACCAGAAGGTGAGGCGTTCTTCCTGCATCCGGGAGAGTTAGCGCTGGCAGTAACGTTTGAGTCAGTGACGCTGCCGGATGATTTGGTCGGCTGGCTGGATGGCCGTTCTTCGCTGGCACGTCTGGGATTGATGGTTCACGTCACCGCACACCGCATTGATCCCGGTTGGCAAGGAAGAATTGTGTTGGAGTTCTATAATTCAGGTAAGTTGCCGCTGGCATTACGCCCCGGTATGATGATTGGCGCTCTGAGTTTTGAACCGCTTTCAGGGCCGGCGGCTCGTCCATACAACCGTCGTCAGGATGCCAAGTATAAAGATCAACAGGGTGCGGTAGCGAGCCGGATCGATAAAGACTGAGCGTCTGGCGACAGGCTTGCAAGGTAAAAAGCAGGTGGCCGTGCGTTTCGCAATGAGGGTGGCATGAGAAGATTTCTGACGACGCTGGCAATTCTGCTTGTCGTGCTGGTGGCAGGAATGACGGCCTTGGTCGTACTGGTTAATCCCAATGACTTCCGCGCCTACATGGTGAAGCAAGTTGAGGAACGTAGCGGCTATCGCCTTCAACTGGATGGCGATCTGCGTTGGCATGTGTGGCCGCAACTGAGCATATTATCCGGCGGGATGTCGCTAAGCGCGCCAGGTTCCAGCGTACCTATTGTCAGCGCGGAGAATATGCGTCTTGATGTGCAACTGTGGCCGCTGTTGTCGCATAAGCTCGCGGTCAAGCAGGTGATGCTGAAAGGGGCGATTATTCGCCTGACGCCGGAAAGCGAAGCCAAACAGGCCAACAATGCCCCCATTGCTCCGGCGGGTTCGCAAGCCCCATCTGAAGAACGGCGCTGGCGGCTGGATATCGATAAGATAAAAGTCGCTGATAGCCTGCTGATTCTGCAACGCAGTAACAACGAACAGATTAATGTTCGCGATATTAATCTTGCGATGGAGCAGAACAGCGACCGCCAGGTTAACATCGAATTATCAAGCCGCATCAATCGCGATCAGCGCGATATTGCCTTCTCTCTTGCCGCAGATGTCGATTTGCTGCATTTCCCCCAGCAGGTCAATGCCAATATTACCAAGCTAGATTACCAGCTTCAGGGGGCAGGAATACCAACAAACGGTATCAGCGGAACGGGGAGTGTTCAGGCAAGTTATCAACAGCAGCCTGAAAAAATCACGTTTAGCCAGCTTTCACTTAATACCAATAATAGTCAGCTGTCTGGTGCTGGTAGCGTGACGCTGGGGGATATCCCTCATTACGAATTAGATCTGCTGTCTGAGAAGCTGGATTTGGATTCCCTGCTGGGGATCGCGTCGGTAAAAGAGAACAATGCCGCTGTCGTGCCGGCTAAATCATCAGCCCCTGTGATTTCAAATGAAAGTGGGTTAACCAAGCCAGAAGATAGCTTACAGGCATTCACGGCGCGTTTGTCGCTACAGGCCGCGACGATGATTTACCGCGGGCTTGATGTCCGCCAGTTTACGCTACGGGCAGAGAATCAGCCGGGACTGCTGGATATTACGGCATTGAGCGGCGAACTGGGCAGTGGACATTTCTCATTACCCGGTAAAGTTGTGACGAAGCCATCAACTAACATCACGTTACGCCCAGAACTCAAGGATATTGAACTGTCTCAACTGATGCCCGCGTTTGCGCAGCCCGCCGAGACAGTCAGCGGAAAATTTTCGCTGGTAGGACAGTTCAGTGGCAACAGCTTTACGCTACCTGCGTTGCTCCAGCAGTGGCAGGGAACGGCGACGCTGCAGGCCAATGGTGTCCGTCTACAGGGTTTGAATATTCAGCAAATGGTGCAGATGGCTGTCGCGCGTAGTAATGGCAATGTGCGAGGACAAGAGCGCTATGAGCGTTACACTGAGCTACAACAGCTGACGGGAAAAGCCCAGTTGAACGCGGGTAAGTTGCGCCTTACCGATCTCAATGGCCGTTCAGAACTGTTGTCACTAAACGGTGTTGGACAATTCGATTTGCCTGCCCAGACGTGTGATGTCAATTTGAATGTCTCTATCACTCAAGGATGGCAGGGCGATGAGCAGTTGGTCAGCGTGCTGAAAAACACGGCGATCCCGTTACGGGTCTATGGCGAGTGGGATAAATTAAATTATCAGCTACAGGTCGATCAACTGCTGCGTAAACGCCTACAGGACGAGCTGAAGAAGCGCCTGAATGACTGGGCCAGCCAAAACCAGCAAAGCCAAAAGGGTAAAGACCTGAAGCAACTCCTCGATCGTCTTTAATTTTCTAAATACGCTGTTTTATACCCTAAATAATTCGAGTTTCAGGAAGGCGGCAAGAGAAGGCATCCCGATGAGCTTACTCCGGTAAGTGATTCGGGTGACTGACAAATCTGCCTCAGGCAGATTTGAACGCTGCTTGCAGTCGCCCCAACGGGGCGAGGTACACGCAAGTGTGCCGAGTAATGCAGCCAACGCACATGCAACTTGAAGTATGACGGGGATAGCCGGTTTGCTGATTCCTGTCAGTAAACCGGCAGCTCCTCCCCAACGTTTCCCTTGGTTTGTCATCCTTCTCCAGACCGGCTTTGTGCTCGGTGTCTCTTTTTTAATGCTGCATACTAATATTTTTCTCTTTTTTTATTTTCTAAAGCAGTAAACTTCGCTCCCTATTTTCGGTGCGCCGTTACTCCGCTGCCGGGGAATGTCTGTCAGATAATTTATTACTCAGGTATCAAAACACACTATGCTCGAACTTTTGATTGGTGTTGCTGTAACGATTCTGGTCGGTCGTTACATTATAAAAGGGTACTCCGCGACTGGCGTGTTGCTGGTGGGAGGCCTCTTACTATTGGCAATCAGTGCCATGCTGGGGAAAAACGTATTGCCAGCCAGCGCGAAAGCGACAGGCTGGAGCGCAACGGATATTGTTGAATACGTAAAAATTTTGCTGATGAGCCGCGGTGGCGATCTCGGCATGATGATTATGGTGCTGTGTGGCTTTGCCGCTTATATGACGCATATCGGTGCCAATGATGTCGTCGTCAAACTGGTTTCCCGTCCGCTGAAAATGATCAACTCGCCTTATTTACTGATGATTGCGGCCTATTTTGTCGCCTGTCTGATGTCGCTGGCGGTGTCATCGGCAACCGGGCTGGGAGTGCTGTTAATGGCGACGTTATTCCCTGTCATGGTGAACGTCGGGATTAGCCGTGGAGCTGCTGCCGCAATCTGTGCGTCCCCTGTGGCGCTGATCCTGTCGCCGACGTCGGGTGACGTAGTGCTGGCGGCTCAGGCATCGCAGATGAAATTAGTGGATTTCGCCTTTAAGGCCACGCTCCCTATTTCTATCATGGCGATCGTGTGTATGGCCGTCGCGCATTTCTTCTGGCAGCGCTATCTGGACAACAAAGCGAATGTCAGCCATGAGATTCTGGACGTCAGTGAAATCAAGACCGATGCCCCGCGTTTTTACGCCATTCTGCCGTTTACGCCGATCATTGGTGTACTGGTGTTTGATGGCAAATGGGGGCCAGAACTCCACATCATCACCGTGCTGGTGATCTGCATGGTGTTGGCTGCGGTGCTGGAATTTGTCCGCTCGTTCAATGCACAAAAGGTGTTTGATGGGCTGGATGTGGCTTATCGTGGCATGGCCGATGCCTTCTCTAGCGTTGTAATTCTGCTGGTTGCAGCTGGTGTCTTTGCTCAGGGACTTGGCACTATTGGCTTTATCAGCGGCCTGATTGGCCTGGCGCAGTCATTTGGCAGCGGCGGGCTGGTGATTATGCTGGTGCTGGTTGCGATCACGATGCTGGCTGCGATGACGACCGGTTCGGGTAATGCGCCGTTCTATGCGTTTGTTGAGCTGATTCCAAAGCTGGCGTCGCAAATGGGTATCAACCCGGCCTATCTGGTCATTCCGATGCTTCAGGCTTCCAATCTGGGCCGTACCATTTCCCCGGTATCCGGCGTGGTGGTTGCTGTGGCCGGGATGGCAAAAATATCACCGTTTGAGGTGGTGAAGCGTACATCGGTTCCTGTTTTGGTTGGGCTGATTGTCGTGGTGATTGCCACAGAGATTATGGTGCCTGCCTGATAGGTAATAGAAAACAGCCCCTACCGAACGGAAAGGGGCTGTTGATAAACGCGGTATTTTACGCCGCTATCACACTTCAAAATCAGTTTGTGGTTCGTCGTTTGGGGTGATGCGAACCTCCACGATTCGATGGCTTTCCACTGCCAGGATAGTGAACTGATAACCATCGATTGATAATGTATCGCCCACCTGTGGAACCCGCTGCGCGTGCTCCATCAATAGCCCCGCCAACGTGTAGTATTCGCGCTTTTCATCCAGCATCAGCGGAACATACATCGTCAGGTCTTCCAGCGGAATATAGCCATTTGCGGTCCAACTGCCGTCGTCATTTTGCTGAATGCTGTGGCGCGCATCGCGATCTTCTCCTTCGCGCGGCAGGTTACCCGCGATGGTTTCCATCACGTCACTTAATGTAACAATCCCTTCCATCGAACCAAATTCATCAACGACGAACGCAAAATGTGTTCTTCCTTCTCTAAACTGTTCTAACGCCTGCAAAAGCGAAAGTTGCTCGGGAAAAACCAGCGGTTGACGAATCAGAATACGCAGGTTAAATGGCTCGCGGTTAAGCTGCTGCTGGAGTAAATCAGCAACATATACGATCCCCAATGGTTCGTCAGAGGTACTGCTGTCGGTTACCACCAGTCGGGAGTGCTGGTTGGTCGTTAGCAGTTTAGCGAGCGCATCCTGTGTAATGTTCAGCTCAATCGGCTCAATATCATGCCGCGATGTCATAATACTGCTGATGGTTCGCTGTGCCAGCCCCAATACCCGCTTGATCATCCGACGTTCCTGAAGATTGAACACCTCTTGGCCCGCCCGGGTGTTGTCGGCAATCATCGATGAGGTTTGGTTGTCTAGCTCAGCTTCTTCGTGGTTGCCGCGCAAAATACGCAAAACGACCTCTGCGGTACGCTGGCGTAGCGGAACTGAAGAGGAAAGGAAGCGTCGGCGGTTAAACAGGGAAACCTGATTCAACATCTCAATCAGCACCGAGAAGCCTATCGCCGCATAGAGATAACCTTTAGGGATGTGATAACCAAAGGCGTCTGCGACCAGACTGAAGCCAATCATCAGCAGGAAGCTAAGGCACAGGATGACGATGGTCGGGTGTTCCGCGACAAAACGGGTCAGCGGTTTGCTGGCCAGTAGCATCAGGAAGATGGCAATGGTCACGGCGGACATCATGACCAGCAGATGATCGGTCATGCCGACGGCGGTAATCACCGAGTCCAGCGAGAATATTGCATCCAGTACCACGATCTGTGCCACTACCGGCCAGAAACGGGCCCCTTTACGCTGGGCCTGCTGTTCCTCATCCTTCCCTTCGAGGCGTTCGTTGAGCTCCATCGTGGCTTTAAATAGCAGGAATAGCCCGCCAATCAGCATGATGACATCACGAGCGCTGAATGTGTGCCCAAGGAGCGTAAAGAGGGGGGTAGTCAAAGACACCAGCCAGGAAATGGACGCCAACAGACACAGGCGCATAATCAGGGCAAGCAACAGACCGACGACTCTGGCTTTATCGCGTTGTTCTTTTGGTAGTTTCTCAGCCAGAATGGCGATGAAGATAAGATTATCAATGCCCAGAACCAGTTCCAGGACAACCAGCGTGGCCAACCCGGCCCATATCGTTGGATCAGCGATCCACTCCATATCTATTTTTTCACCTTTAAATGAACATAACCTCGATAGCGTATCAGGGCAGACACAGATGAACCAGAATTTGCAGGGATATTCTTTATGAGAAGCACAATCTATAAGCTATAAGCAAATTTTGAGCCGATAGGTGCCCTGATAGACATTGTCATTTTTTTGACATGAAACGTTGTATAGCTTGTTGGAGGGGGGGGGCGAAAGATCGACAATAAGTAAAATTTTAAGAATGATACATAGAGTAACGCACGTTAGTATTTGATTGCATGAGCATACAACGCATAGAATATGCCTGCGGATTTAGCAAGATTTTTACGACAGGGATGCCCGTAGTCTTATTCTGAAAAGCTCCTTTTAAGCCATCTTCCCCTTGTACTCTGCGTTTCGTCGTCAATACTATGGGGGTGAAAATTTGGCTTTGTCGATTTAGCTATATTTTTATAAATAAATATATTAATTAGCCATATTTTGTTAGTGGGTTCAGTTGGCTAGCAAGCAAATGGAGTATTTACACACAAACAGATGGTTTACGGATCCAGGGTGTAGCCACAGGATGGTGTTCCGTACGTTGTTTGACAGCGCATTGGTAGCTATGAGCCAAGGGCGGTAGCGTGTCTGCTGCAAAACATTCACATAACGGGTTAGTGATGGTGCAAAAATGCAAGAGTTCATGGTGGTTTTCCTGAGTGCTTTTATTGCGTTGTTCTTAGCAAGAAAAGTAGCAATAAAAGTCGGGTTGGTGGATAAACCTAACGAGCGCAAAAGACACAGTGGGCATATCCCACTTGTTGGTGGCGTTTCTATATACATAGCTCTGTGGGTTATGTATGCATTTGATCCTACATGGCTCCCTAACTTCTCCCTCTATATGGTTTGCGCGACGTCACTACTGGCAGTTGGTGTGCTGGATGACCGATTTGATCTTCCTGTTCTTCCCCGTGTTGGCCTACAGGCATTCGTGGCAGGCCTGATGATGTACGCGGGGCTATATCTTTCTTCCTTAGGCAAGGTGCTATTCGGTTATGAGCTGTTTTTAGGGGGGGTCGGTTATACGGTTACGCTGTTTGCGGTATGGGGAGCTATCAATGCTTTTAATATGGTTGACGGCATTGATGGCTTACTGGGCACACTTTCCTGTGTAACATTTGGTGCTCTGGCAGTAGTTTTTTATCTTGATGGACGACACGAACTAGCACAGTGGAGCTTGTGCTTGTTGGCTGCGACGCTACCTTATATTTTGCTGAACCTTGGTGTGCCATGGGGAACAAAATTTAAAGTGTTTATGGGGGATGCGGGTAGCACACTTATTGGTTTTACGGTTATCTGGCTACTGATTTTGGCAACGCAAGGTAGCGAAGCTGTCATTCGTCCTGTAACTGCACTGTGGTTTATCGCCATTCCACTTATGGATATGGTGACGATTATGGTTCGCCGTATCCGTCGTGGCGATAGCCCGTTTAAGCCTGACCGTGAACATTTGCACCATATATTAATGCGGGCAGGGCTGAGTTCTCGGCGGTCTTTGCTGGCAATTGTTTTGGCTGCTTTGATTCTTGCCGCCGTGGGCATTGTTGGCGAGCTTGGCGGTGTGACGGAATCCATCATGCTGAGCGCGTTTCTGGTGATTTTTGTTGGCTATTTTTGGTCAATTACCCGAATATGGCGTCTACTGACGTGGTTCCGGCGTAGTAGTCATGGACACGTTGCTGTTGCAGAGAAAATGGAGCAACGGCGCTGATGCAGTGAATTAGCTGTTTTTTACGTCCCACTCTGCGGGTTTATTCGAATAAAAGTCCTCTATAATAACGAGTTATTTTGTAGGGATTTGCGCGACATTTAATCATAAGCGATGGCATAAACAGGATGATAAAGCACAAGTTGAAATTGATACCAGTAGCAGTGTCACTCGTTCTGCTGAGCGGCTGTACCATAATTCCCGGTAGCCATCTTTCTACGAGTGGCAAAGAAGTTATTGAGCAGCAAGACGCTGATTTTAATATTGATAAATTAGTAAATGTTTATCCACTAACACCTTATTTAGTGGATAAAATGCGGCCAAAGCCATTGATTGCGCAAACTAACCCTGCGCTAGAACGTGAACTACAACAGTATGAATACCGCATTGGTATTGGTGATGTCGTCATGGTTACCGTGTGGGATCACCCTGAGCTGACGACACCTGCTGGTACATACCGTACTGCCGCGGATACGGGGAACTGGGTGCACTCTGATGGCACAATTTTCTATCCCTATATTGGTAAGGTAAGAGTCGCGGGTAAAACGGTAACTGAGGTACGTGAAGAAATTACTTCTCGCTTAGCCACTTATATCGAGTCCCCGCAGGTTGATGTCAGTATCGCTGCCTTCCGTTCTCAAAAGGCGTATGTAACCGGTGAAGTGAAAACCTCTGGTGAACAATCTATTACTAATGTGCCATTGACTATTCTGGATGCGATAAATAAAGCTGGGGGGTTAAGCGAAGATGCCGACTGGCGTAATATCGTGTTGACACATAATGGCCAGGAAAGGCGAATCTCCCTTCAAGCGCTAATGCAAAATGGCGATCTATCCCAAAATACCCTGCTTTACCCTGGTGATATCCTTTATATTCCCCGTAACGACGACTTGAAAGTATTCGTCATGGGGGAAGTCAAGAAACAAAGTACGCTTAAAATGGATCGTAGTGGCATGACACTCACGGAAGCACTTGGCAACGCAGAAGGGATGGATCAGACGTTGGCTGATGCAACGGGGGTATTTGTTATTCGTCCATTAAGGGGAACACAAGGCCCTAAACTGGCAAATATCTATCAGCTCAACGCTGCTGATGCAACAGCAATGGTGATGGGAACGGAGTTCCAGCTTCAGCCCTACGATATTGTATATGTGACGAGCGCGCCGATAGTTCGTTGGAATCGCCTGATATCTCAATTAGTTCCAACTATTTCCGCATTCAATCAGTTGACGGAAGGTGGTTTACGTGTTCGTACCTGGCCATAGAGATAATTATGTTTGATTCAATATTGGTTGTCTGTGTAGGTAATATCTGTCGTTCCCCTACGGGGGAGCGGTTGTTAAAACAGGCATTGCCTAGCAAAAAAATTTCATCCGCAGGGCTAGGCGCATTGGTTGGAAAACCTGCAGACGCGACCGCAGCGGACGTGGCGAGCCAGCATAATCTCTCTCTTGATGGACATGAAGCGCAGCAATTAACGTCAGCATTATGTCGGCAATATGACCTTATTCTGGTTATGGAAAAAGGGCATATTGATGGCGTATGTCGTATTGCGCCAGAAGTCCGAGGCAAGACAATGCTATTTGGCCGCTGGCTTAATCAGCAAGAGATTGCTGATCCATACCGCAAAAGTCGTGAAGCATTTGAATTCGTTTACTTGCAACTTGAGCAGTCTGCCCAGAAATGGGTGCAGGCATTAAGCCGTTAACAAGTCAGGGAAACCCATGGCAGAGAAAATTTCAGTAAAAGCATCCGAAACCAATACGGATGAGATTGATTTAGGACGTTTGTTGGGAACATTGCTGGATAATCGCTGGTTAATTATTGGTGTTACTGCAGTTTTCACAATTCTTGGTATTCTTTATGCGACCTTTGCCACGCCGATTTATAAAGCAGATGCACTCATTCAGGTGGAACAAAGTTCAGGGAACTCTTTGCTGAAAGATATTTCCAGCGTGTTACCCGATGCTAAACCAGAATCGGCTGCTGAAATCGAGTTGATAAAGTCTCGTATGGTTGTGGGTAAGACTGTGAAGGATTTGTCGTTGGATATTGTTGTCCAACAAAAGTACTTTCCGATTTTTGGCAAAGGATTCGCCCGTCTGATGGACGATGAACCTGGAAAAATTGCTGTTTCACGGCTTGAAGTTCCTCAATCTTGGCAAGAAAAGTTAATTAAGTTAACTGTTTTGGATTTACAGACGTATCAAGTCGAAGTCGGTGATGTTGTAAAATTTAAGGGCAAAGTTGGGCAAATAGAAAAACATGATGGACTCTCTATATTGCTGAGTGAGATTCAGGCTGAACCAGGAATGGTATTCCGTGTACAAAAGCTGAATACGCTTACGGCAATTAACAATGTTCTAGGTAATCTGTCTGTCGCCGATAAAGGTAAAGATACTGGTGTGCTATCGTTGAGCTTTGAAGGTGAAGAGGCTGAGCTTACTAATAAAATACTTAATAGTATTAGTCAAAATTACTTACAGCAAAACGTTGAGCGTAAGTCAGAAGAAGCAGGGAAGAGTCTGGAGTTTTTGAAAGAGCAGCTTCCTAGTGTACGTTTAAATTTGGATGATGCAGATAATAAGTTAAACAGCTATCGTCAAAAAAATGAATCTGTAGATTTATCGTTAGAGGCAAAAGCAGTTTTGGATACGATGGTTGCAGTTGAATCTCAATTAAATGAATTAACTTTTAAAGAAGCTGAAATATCGAAACTTTATACTAAGGAACACCCAGCCTACCGTGCTTTGATGGAAAAACGTAAAACGTTAGAAGAAGAACGTGAGAAAATTAATAAACGAGTAGGCGTTATGCCTAAAACCCAACAGGAAATATTACGCTTAACGCGTGATGTAAACGTTGGGCAAGAAGTCTACATGCAGTTACTTAATAAGCAGCAAGAGCTTAGTATTAACAAAGCGAGTACTGTAGGAAATGTTCGAATTATTGACCCGTCTGCAATTCAATTAAGCCCCGTAAAACCTAAAAAAGCACTTATTGTGCTACTGGCTATCTTACTCGGTGGAATGGTATCAACGGCATTTGTTGTACTAAAAACTTTATTACATAAAGGTATTGAAAGCCCTGAGCAGTTGGAAGAATTAGGGATCAATGTCTATGCGAGTGTGCCGCTTTCTGAATGGCAGCAGAAAAAAGATAGAGCACTGCTTGGCAGAGGTAAAAAAGGTAACACTCGGTCAACAGAGTTGTTGGCATTAGGAAGTCCGGCTGATTTGGCGATTGAAGCGATCAGAAGCTTACGCACTAGCCTACATTTTGCAATGATGGAAGCAAAAAATAATGTACTGATGATCTCAGGGGCAAGCCCGGCAATTGGTAAAACATTTGTTAGCGCTAACCTGGGGGCTGTGGTTGCGCAGTCAGGGCAGAAAGTACTGATCGTTGACTGTGATATGCGTAAAGGATATGCCCATGAATTGATGGGGTGCACAGGAGCCAATGGGCTTTCTGATATATTGTCAGGGCAGTCTGTTGCTGATAAATGCTTGCGTAAAACAGCCGTTGAAAATATGGACTTTATCCCCAGAGGACAAATACCACCAAACCCATCAGAATTATTGATGCATAGCCGTTTTTCTCAATTCATAGACTGGGCTGCAAATAATTACGATATCGTATTACTAGATACTCCACCGATTTTGGCTGTAACAGATGCTGCTATTATTAGCCGTCATTCAGGGACTTCCCTCTTAGTTGCTCGTTTTGAAGTGAATACACTAAAAGAAATTGAAGTGAGTATTCGTCGCTTTGAACAAAATGGCACCGAGATAAAAGGCGTTATTCTGAACGCAATTGTAAAACGAGCTGCGAGTTATTACGGCTATGGAAATTATCACTATTATGCGTATGACTATAAGTCAGAAAAAAATAGTTAATATTCCTATCTAAAAATGTAATTCATTACTGGCATACCGGATGCTTGCATCCGGATTTTCTTATGCCTTTCTGATAAGTTATCTAGCAAAAATTTATCAAAAAGCTGATTTTCTACTGGAGTTTACTGTGAAAGGTATAATTCTTGCCGGCGGTTCAGGAACTCGCCTTTACCCTATTACATTGGGCGTTTCTAAACAGCTATTGCCTATTTATGACAAACCAATGATTTATTATCCGTTATCTGTCCTTATGCTGGCTGGAATTCGGGATGTTCTAGTTATTACCACACCTGAAGATCTACACGCATTTAAGCGATTACTGGGTACTGGTGAAAGTTTTGGTATCCGCCTTTCCTATGCTGTTCAATCTAAACCGGACGGTTTGGCCCAGGCATTTATTATTGGCGAAGAGTTTTTGGATGGTGACAGTTGTAGCCTGGTGTTAGGCGATAATATATTTTTCGGACAAGGATTTAGTCCAGTATTAAAGCGCGTCGCTGCTAAGAATGCGGGGGCGACAGTATTTGGTTATCAAGTTATGGATCCAGAACGATTTGGCGTCGTTGAATTTGATGGGAACAAAAATGTTCTTTCTATTGAAGAAAAACCTAAAAAAGCCAAATCGAACTGGGCGGTAACAGGTTTATATTTCTATGATAATCAAGTTGTTGAATTAGCCAAACAGGTAAAACCCTCCGAAAGAGGCGAACTGGAGATTACGACACTTAATGAAATGTATCTGGAGCGCGGACAACTGGAAGTGGAATTTCTAGGGCGTGGTTTTGCCTGGTTAGATACAGGCACGCACGATAGCTTAATCGAAGCCTCGACCTTTGTTGAAACGGTAGAGAAAAGACAAGGGATGAAGATAGCGTGTTTGGAGGAAATTGCCTGGCGTAACGGATGGCTAACTAATTCACAGTTGCTGGATTCAGCAAATAGGCTGATCAAAAATCAGTATGGTCAGTATCTAAAACAACTGCTCAGAGAACAGTAGATAAATTATGCAAGTAAAAATGATACAACTGCCAACACTCGCTGATGAACGAGGAGCTTTGGTCGCTCTAGAAGAAAGGAAAAATATTCCATTTGAAATTAAACGTGTTTACTACTTGTTTAAAACTAAAGATGGGGTTCGTAGAGGATTTCATGCCCACAAAGCTTTAAAGCAAGTTGCTATTGCAGTTCGTGGCTCATGCCGTTTTTTACTCGATAATGGTGATGAGAAAATTGAATTATTATTAGATAATCCTGCACAAGGCATCGCTATTGAACCGTATATTTGGCATGAAATGTATGATTTTTCCGAGGACTGTGTATTGATGGTATTAGCCGATCAGCCTTACGATGAGTCAGACTATATTCGCAATTATGATGAGTTCTTATTGGGTAAAAAATGAAATTATATTTCTCATATATTGATAATATTAATTGAAGATGGGGGCGTATAATTTGAACGATTGTTGCTGGATTGCTACAGAAGATGTATTTATGAGGCCATCTTATAGAATTAGTCCTTTTGATACTAGCTTCATTTACAAAAACAGTCTTGTTCCCAAAGAAAGTCAGTGTGATCACTATTTTGAAGTAAAACACGCAGGCTATAAATTGAACTATGTTTTAAAAGCACGAGATGGAATTCATCTGTCACTAATAGATCTAAAATTGCAATTATCAGATGTTGTAACAATATTATCTACAACGCAAAATTTATATGTCAGCAGCTGTGTGACAAATGCTGTCGAAAAAGTATGTAGATGGAATCGGGAAGTCACATCTGAAACTAAAGCGATAATTGTTGTACATGAGTTCGGCACTATATATGAAGATATGGAAGATATATATGCGCTTAGAATTCCGGTTATAGAAGACTTTGCTCATTCATTTAATTCGTTTAGTCCCGCTTCAGGAAAAGGGGATTATATCATATATAGTTTCCCTAAATATTTTCCAATTCAATACGGAGGTGTGGTCTTAAGTAAAAAAGAAATAAAAAGCAAAGTCGAATTAAGCTATGAAAAATATAGTTATATACGTCATGTATTATCGAGTTATATAGGTGCTACAGATGATTATAAGACGAAAAGAATTGAAAATTATAATTATCTTAAAGACAGACTTAAGACGTTAGGTTTTTTTGAACGACTGAAATTAAAGAAAGATGAAACACCAGCTGTGTTCATGTTTACTGTTCCAGATGGACTATCTTTGCCTTCATTAAAAGAACATATGCAAAATCACGGAGTAGAGTCGAGCATTTTTTATGGGGAAAATGTTTTCTTTCTACCAGTACATCATAGATTGAATCAGATAGACCTTGATTATTTTATTTTTATTTTAGAAAACTTTATAAAAAAATATTAGAGGGGCGATTATGAAAATCGAGAACATTTCATTATCAGGAAGTGCAAGCGTAGACCCTTCGAGTAGTATAAATAATATTTCTCTGGGTGATAATGTGAAGATCGCCAAGAGGTGTTCTATTTATGGCTCACCTGGACATATCGTATCAATAGGTGATAACAGCTATATTGGAATGAATACAGTAATCAACGGCTTCAATGCTAAGGTGACTATTGGTCAACATGTTAGTATTGCTCAGAATATTAATATTATGACTGATTCTGGTCCAAATGCCAGCCCTGTCTTGCAGAAAATATATCCTATAATTAAAGGTGGCATTTCTATTGGTGACCACAGCTGGATTGGTGCCTCAACTATAATTATGCCTGGAGTAAAATTAGGCAAGTATTGCATCGTTGCTGCTAATAGTTATGTTAATGATTCTTTTGACGACTATTCAGTTATCGGCGGTACGCCAGCGAAGTTAATTAAAAAAATAGATCCAACTACTTTAGGAGAATGCAACTGAGCATTCTTTTATTGCATCTCATTATTTTACAAATAATTTTTCATTTAACTGAAGTTTAGAGGTTAGTATCTAAATGATTAAAAAACGAAAGAGGAATTCGACTTATGATAGAGTTGTTGCCATTGGAAAAAGATAGATATCATGATTGGAATTCCGTTGTTGAAAATTCAAAGAATGGTGTTTTTCTGATTCACACTGATTATTTTAAATATCATGAAGATAGATTTAATGATAAATCATTAATTGCTTATAAAAAAAATAAGCCAGTTGCTGTTTTCCCTGCAAATGAAATTGATGGTGTTATCTATAGTCACTCAGGTTTGACTTACGGTGGACTGATATATGGCACAGCATTGCATGCAAAAGATGTTTTAGACTTATTTTCAGCAATTAAAGAATTTTTTGTTGAGCAAGGATACAAAAAAATAACATACAAATGTATTCCCTCTGTTTTTAAAAAATATCCATCAGACGAAGATCTTTATGCTTTGTTTGTTAATAATGCTGAGTTAACAAGACGTGATCTGTCATCTGTAATTTCATTGCAAGAGCGACCTAAATTTTCTGATTCTAGAAAAAATGTGATAAGAAAAGCAGCGAAAAATGATGTTGCAATCAATGTTTCAGACGATTTTCGTGCATTCCATACCTTATTAAGCGAAGTGCTGTCAAAATTTGGTGCTAAACCTGTACACTCTGTGGATGAGCTAGAGTTATTAGCTTCAAAATTTGAAAAAAATATAAAGCTTTATACCGCGGTCAAATCAGAAGAATTAATTGCAGGATGCTTGATCTATGATTTTGGTCACATAGTGCATACACAATATCTATCATCTAACAGTGAAGGTCGAAGGTGTGGTGCGCTTGATTACATTCTTGGTCATCTTATTGAAAATGTTTATTCTGATCGAGAGTACTTCAGTTTTGGTATATCAACTGAGAATGCAGGAACTTTCCTTAATGAAGGGCTAATAGCTCAGAAGGAAGGCTTTGGTGGTAGGGGTATAGTTCATGATTTTTATGATTGGGATTTAAGTAAATGATCAAATTTTTAGAATTAAAAGATATAAATAATAAATATCATAGTGAGCTTATGGAGGCTGCATTACGGGTTGTCTCCTCGGGCTGGTATATAGCAGGAAAAGAACTTTCTGATTTCGAAGACGTGTTTGCCAAATTTTGTGGTACAAAATATGCTATCGGCGTTTCAAATGGATTAGATGCGCTTATTTTAACATTAAGAGCATGGAAAGAATTAGGGAAACTACAAGACGGTGATGAAGTTATTGTGCAAGCAAATACCTATATCGCCTCCATCTTAGCTATAACTGAGAATAATCTAAAACCGGTCTTGGTTGAGCCTGATCCTATATCATATAATTTATCTTCTGATGCTATAAAGTCGGCTATAACACCAAAAACAAAGGCTATTTTACCTGTTCATCTATATGGGCGAATTAACCCAATGGATGAGATTATTGCTATTGCAAAAGAGCATCATCTTTTAGTTCTCGAAGACTGTGCTCAAGCACACGGCGCTGTATTTAGTGGAAAAAAAGCGGGAGCATGGGGTACTGCATCTGGATTTAGCTTTTATCCTGGAAAAAATCTTGGTGCATTAGGTGATGCGGGAGCGATAACGACTAACGACCATGAATTGGCTAAAATGTTGAAGGCTTTGCGTAACTATGGTTCGCATAAAAAATATGAGCATGCTCATCAAGGCGTTAACAATCGGCTTGACGAAATGCAGGCCGCTTTTCTTTCTGTGAAATTGAAATATTTGGAACAGGATAATACAAGACGCCAAGCAATCGCAGAGACTTATTGTACCCAAATAAAGAATAGTTTAATTTCATTGCCACAAATTCCTCATGACTATTTAGAACATGTCTGGCATTTGTTTGTTATCAGATGTGACAGTAGAGACAGGCTGCAAGCGTATCTTGCTGAGCGAGGAATTCAAACATTAATTCACTACCCAACTCCGCCACATCTTCAACAGGCTTATGAAGGGTTAGGCTACACTGAAGGTAGCTTCCCTATCACTGAGCAGATACACAAGCAGGTACTCAGTTTGCCCATAGGTCCCACGCTATCAGATGATGAATTACAGGCGGTGATAACAGCAATCAACGAGTACCAAGGATGAGAAAACTGCTCTCAGTAACTTTTTTCAGTGGGCTACTGACACTCGCACGAATGGGATGTGGTTTTATTATTGCAAAAGTTGTTGCTATCTATACTGGGCCCACAGGGATGGCTATGCTTGGCCAGATCCAGAGTATGGTTGGAGGTTTAAATGGGATCGTTAATGCGCCATTAGGAAGTGGGCTAGTTCGGTATACGGCTGAGTTTGAAAAAAATGGCATTGAGGCCTGTTCCCCTTGGTGGAAAGCAAGTACATGGTGGCTGCTGATCATTCTAGGTACAATAATGCCGGTTGGGTTTTTATTCTCCCATCCTTTAGCATTATGGTTATTCCATAATGAAGATTATGCTTGGATTATTTTAGTCTCTACCGCTGTTCTGCCATTTTCCGCCTTGGGAACGTTAATAAATTCTGTAATTAATGGGTATCAACAATATAAACGCTATATTTTACTTGGCGCGATATCTACCGCCGTTTCATGTGTGTTTATGGTTATACTAATACTTAATTGGGGTATCACAGGGGCTTTACTCGCAGCATCGGTGCAGATGGGAATCATCGGTGTTATCATGCTAGTCGGTGTATTACGGCAACCGTGGTTTTCTTTATGCTATTGGTGGGGAGTAACAGAAAAAGAGAAAAAAAAGAAAATTGGTGGATACATTTTGATGGCGGTTTCATCCGCGTTGACAGCACCAGTTGCATTAATTGGCGTTCGTAATATTTTGATCTCTCACGGAGGATGGGAACAAGCAGGGCAGTGGCAGGCCGTTTGGAAGATATCAGAAGTTTATCTCGGTGTTATAACTATCTCATTAAGTACTTATTATTTACCTAAGCTTTCAGTACTAAAGGATATAAATGACATCAGGAAAGAGATCAATCGAACCTTATTGATTGTCGTTCCTATTGTCTCCGTTATGGCATTATGTGTATATTTTCTCAAGGATATAATTATCAGTTTGTTATTTACTGATGAATTTAGAGAAGCAAGAAATCTTTTTCTTATACAATTAGCTGGTGATGTAATAAAAATAGCTAGCTGGCTCTATGCATATCCTATGATATCTAGAGGAGCTACTAAGTGGTTTGTTTTTTCTGAAGTTTTTTTTAGTGCCTTATTTGTGATTTTATCATATTTTCTGGTTTCTCACTTTGGCACCCAAGGCGTTAATATTGCATATCTGATAAATTATTCTTTATATATGACTTTTGTGTTTTTTAATCTTAATAGAATCTGTCGCAGATAGATAAGAATGGTTTTTTCAAATTTTTCGTTTTATGGGCCTAAATAATGGACAAAAAAGTAAGCGTCATTATCCCTGTGTATAATCATGATAAATACGTTGAAGATGCTATAGAAAGTGTTTTTAATCAGAGCTATAAAAATATAGAAGTAATCGTTCTAAATGATGGTTCGACAGATAATTCCCATGAAGTGATTGTTGAGCTAAGAAAAAAATATGATTTCATCTATATTAATAAAAATAATGAAGGTCTTTCTAAGACGTTACAGGAAGGCTTGAAGCTATGTACCGGTGATTTTATATCCCCTTTGGCTTCTGATGATATGTGGTTGGAAAACAAAATAGAAAAACAAGTCAACTACATGAACCTCAACAATTCATGCGTTGCGTGCTGCGCTTATGTTAATACTATTGACGAAAATAATCATTTAACTTCAGTTGCGTTCCAAGATGTTTTAGACAGTTTCGATTTTGAAAGAATTATGTTCGAAGGGTACAAAATACCTCCAGCTACAATATTAATTCGGAGGCGTTGTTTAAGTGAACGTAATTATCGAGACGATTTAAAAGTTGAGGATCTTTTTTTATGGTTAACTTTAACAAAAGATAACGGAACCATAGATATTCTTCCTTGCGTGTTGGCGAATTATAGGATTCATAGTACCAATACTACAGGTAACTTGGCGCTTATAGCAAAATACCACCATATGACTATTGATTTTTTTAAAAATGAAAATATTTATAAAAAATCAAAAAACGAATGGCGGAAATTTTCTTTTAGGCAACTGTCAAGGGACTATAAAAAAGAAGCTATTAAGTTGATATCGATAGATCCTTATTTTGTTTTTAGTAAAGAATATTTTATTGGGATGATTAAGATATTATTTGTTTGGAAATAGAGGTTTTTATTTTCGATAAAATAACTACTAAACAGGCTTTGTGGGTGCTTTATGCGTTATATTTTTGGCGGTCTTTTTATTTTATTAGGAATAAGCCTGAGTAATGTCTTACGAGGTGGGCTTGAGTTGGCGTTTTATGTTTTATTGTTGGTGTTAATTTTTATTTATAATTTTAAAGTCAATATATCACTCACTGCACTATTGTTGTTTTTTTCATCTGTTGCTATTGTTTTGAATCCTTTCTACAGAGAGGTTAATTTGAATATATTGGTCTATTTTTTAGGACCAATAATACAAGGTTATCTAATAGCATTTTGTTTTTATTATGCATTAAATATAAAAACATCTGAAGGATTAGTCTCAAGCTTAAACTATTTTGTTCTTATGCAGTTTTTAGTTGTTCTTTTCATGGTTGCTTTTCCCAACCTTAGACTTGGTATCATTGACTATATTTACGGTAATCAGGGATATGATTCAACTGGGTTTACTGCAGCTTTAACTTTTCGTGGTTACGGACTTACACGGCATCACTTATATGCATTTCCATTAAGCATTGCAGTTGTTTTAGGTTTAAATCTTCTTTTAAAAAATTATAATCATAATGCAGTAAGAGATTTCTTTTTGAAGAAGCTATGGCTAATTCTAGTGTCCTCAATTATTTGCCTGCTTAATGCTCGATTAGGTTTGATACTAATTGCAGTTGCAGTTATCATCTATTTCTCTTCTCAGAAGAAAAATGCTTTTTTCATTTCTATAATAACTATTTCGTTATCATTCCTTCTTGTAAATATGGATGTGACAATTACTAGTGTTTTCTTTAATGATTACCAAAGTTGGTTGAAAGAGGGTTTTAATATTTTTTCCTTTAGTGAATATAAAAACAATGGGACGCTGAATGACTTGTCCTCAATGATCTATTTCCCTGAAGGGCTTTATTCACTAATGTTTGGTGAAGGGATCGTTCTCAATCCAAATTCAAGTGATGTTTATTCAGATATCGGAATTGTGCGAGCTATTTTCAGTGGTGGGATATTTTTCTTTATTAATATTTTAATTACTTACTATTCGGCTTTCAAAAATATATCTACTATCGATTATCAGTTTAGGGGGGCTGTAAATACTCCTTTGTTTGTATTTATGTTTTTCGGTTTTATTGTGGCCATGATAAAAGGAGAAGCTTATTCTATCTCTGATTATTCTCGGATGGTTTTTTTCTTATCTTTCTGGGGATGGTTTAATTATAAAAGGATCGCTTCGAATGTTTAGGTTTCTGGTTTTTCTTATACATAATATTCTTCCGATATCTCGTTTTTTCTCTTTAAGACGATTCCTTCTCAGGCTTGTTAAAGTCCATGTTGGTAATAACGTGTGTTACTGTGGCGGTGGTGGCGTTTATGGAAATGGAGACGTGCTTTTAGGGAACAATGTTTGGTTGAGTCCTAATGTAAGAATATATTCTAATGTTATGGCTACTGTAACAATAAAGGATAATTGTGATATTGGACCTGAAGTCAGTTTCATTACTGGTTCTCATGAAATTGGGACTAGTGACAGAAGAGCAGGTAAAGGAACCGCAGTCTCAATTACTGTGGAAGAAGGATGCTGGGTTGGTGCTCGGGCAATGATATTGGGAGGCGTTACAATAGGCAAGGGTGCTATTGTGGCCGCCGGTTCAGTTGTTATTGATAATGTACCTCCAAATTCTTTAGTTGCTGGTGTACCTGCTAAGGTTAAACGTATTTTTCCATGAAAAAAATTATTATCATTTGTAATGCTATTGATGACATGGTTAGAAGTGAACGAAATATAACGACAGATAGCCCTGCCGCATCCAGAAAGGTCTTTATGGTTGCTGATGCGTTAGCTAATGCTAACGTACATGTTGATATTATTAGCATGGGCAGAGGAAGGGCAGATGGTCGTTTTAAGTTTTATAACCTTAAAAAAATAAAAAAAGGCGATGCGAATATTATCTATTTGCCTTTTACACATATTCGTTTTCTTTCCGAGCTACTCACCTTTTTTTATTTGGCTATTATTACTGCTTGCTCTATAGCTAAAGGTGGTTACTCAGATAAAGCTGTTATTTTCTATAATCGCTTGCCTGCTTATATATTAAGTCTCTTTACTTCAGTTATTTTCAGAACAAAAAGAATCATAGATATTGAAGATGGAGAGATTGTTTCGAATGAAGGCAAATCACTCAAAAAGAAAGTTAAGTCAATCGTCCCTTGGCTCTATGATACCTTTTGCAACGATGGTGCAATGCTCGCATGTTCTGCACTGTCGTCGATGACAAAAATAGAACATACAACCTGTTATTATGGCACTGTGAGTCCTGTGATAAGAGAAACCACCGTATTTGATAAAAATAAGGTATCTATTTTATTGTCTGGGTCGTTATCTGAGGACACAGGAGCTGAGCGGCTATCCAGTGCGATTCGTTTGATGCGTTCAGATAGTCGCAGGTGGCGTAATGTTCAGTTTGAGATTTCCGGGCAAGGTCCATCTTTAGATAGCTTTAAAAATCTAATGAATGAGGAAGGATTCCCTGCTGTTCGTGTCCATGGAAGGTTGAGCAACTCTGATTATCATGATCTGTTGGTCAATTGTGATGTTGGACTTGCGTTGAAACCGATCAGCGGCGCTCTTGCTAACACAACGTTTCCATCTAAGGTTGTAGAATATGCAAATTCCGGTTTATTAGTAATCTCAACGGATATCAGTGATGTCCGCCATGTGTTGGGTAATAATGGTGCCATTTTTTTGAGCACTGATTCAGAAGATGAAATCATAAACGCGTTTGATAAAGTCATACACGATATGGTGTGGTCTAGAAAGACTGCCGAGGAAGGAAAAAATAATGTCCTTAACTTACTGGCACCTGAATACGCAAGTAATAAGCTAATGAATTTTATTTTTCGTAATTCATGAAAAAACCTCAGTTAGGTATTCTTATGTATGACATTATATTTGTTACCCATCTCCCTGCTTTTTATAAAATAAATCTTTATAACGAAATTGCAAAAAATAAAAGGATCCTTGTTGTTTTTATTTCCAGCGGTTCTGAAATAAGAAACGACGATTTTATTAAGGGTAAAATGAATTTCGAATATAAATTCATCAATCAAGGCGGCTTTGAGTTAAGACAGAAGTACACTTCTTTGTTCCATCTGCTGAAATTATTGCGTACTGTTCAGTATAAAAAAATTTTCATAGGTGGATGGGATCTTATTGAGTTTTGGGGCGTGGCCTTTACTAGCCCACGTGCGAAAAACGCTGTTGTGATCGAATCTACTCGCTATGAGAGCGTGGTTTCTGGATTAAAAGGAAAAATTAAAAGTTTGTTTCTGAGTCGAATCTCAGCAGCTTTTTGTAGTGGTGCCCCTCATAGAGAACTCATTAAATCACTGTATTTTCAGGGCGAGGTTATAACTACCTACGGAGTGGGGTTGAATAATCATGCTATGGCGAATCATGTTAGACATGATAAACACACCTATCGTGGCCGATTTTTGTATGTTGGCCGATTAGCTGAAGAAAAAGGTTTGGATTTCCTTTTGGATTTTTTCCGCACTCATCCTGAGTTGTCACTGACTATTGTTGGCGATGGGCCGCAGAGAGAGAGCCTGGAGAATAGGGCTAGTGAGAATGTTCGGTTCAAAGGATATGTTAATAATTCTGAGCTAAATTCTATTTTTGTCGAGCATGATATTTTTATTTTCCCTTCAACTTCTGAGCCATGGGGATTGGTTGTTGAGGAAGCACTTGCATACGGCTTACCTGTTATTTGTTCAGATAAGGTTGGATGTGGACAAGATCTTGTCGAGGCATATAAAGCAGGAATCGTCTTCCATGTTAATGATACGTCCTCGTTAAGTCATGCGATATCAGAAATGAATGAGCGGTACGATGAGTTTTGTTCCAATATATCATTGATAAATTTTGATGAAATTAATAGAAAACAAATAGAGTCATATTACTGATGGTTAGAGTAAAGCTGATCTCCTTTTCCTTGTCTAAGGGAGGTGCTGCAATTGCAGCGAAAAAATTTGGTTCTTTACTTTTAGATAATGGATATAGCGTTGATTTTATTAACCAGGATAATGCTGGGAGATGGCCTTTTTTTAAAAGAATAATCTCTTTTGTCTTAGTAAAGATGCAGTTTGATAGCAATCCAATAAAACACTCTCTGAATCTTTTTTCCTATAAACCAGTTATTGATTCGTTCAGTTTCACCAAGGATGTCCATCATTTTCACTGGATAAACAACGATACGTTAAGCATTTTCGATTTTGATAAAATTCCACATGGGTCGATCATTACATTACATGATGAATGGTTATATTGCGGTGTTGAGCATTGTGCTCAAGTTGATCTTGAGTGTAAAAATGGTAATGAAGAGTTAGATATCGATTTTATAAATGGATATACACTTTGCAAGAAAGGGGTCAAAGGAATAAATTGGTCTTTTTATGTTTGGAAAATTAAAAAAGGAATGTTGAACAAAAGGAAAGACATTGTTTATACCGTACCTTCTTTGTGGATGCTCGACAGGGCTAAAAAAAGCCAGATTTTAAAAGGTGCTGATATTAGATTATTACCTAATCCAATAGATGTTGATGTTTTTAAGCCATTGAGTGCGCTAGAACGTAATGAGCTTCGATATAAAATGGGCTTTTCCGAGAGTGATTTTTTGATTATTTTTGGCGCAATTGGCGGTAATAAAAACCCGATGAAAGGCGGAAAGCAGCTTGAAGAGTCTTTGAATCATTTGAAGTCTTTGGTATCAGAAAACGATCTTCCCCGAATTCGCCTAATAATCTTTGGCAGTGCAGAAAAGTCACCGGAAGCATTTTCAGGTTTTTCTTGTTCACGGGTTGGGCATATTACAGAGCCTGCAGAGCTATCAGCACTTTATTCATGTGCAGACTGTGCTGTGATTCCCTCTCTTGTTGAATCCTTTGGACAAGTCGCAGCTGAGGCTTTGGCTAGTGAAACGCCAGTGATTTGTTTTGAAACCTCTGGTCTGAAAGATATTGTTATAAATGAGCGTACAGGATTTACTGTTGAGCCGTTTGATACTTGCGCTTTTGCTTACGCAATAAAGAATATGTTCCTCCTTTCGTCAGAAAAAAGGAAGAGTATGGGGCGCTTGGGGAGGGATTTTGTTGTGGAGAATTTCTCTTGTCGCGTTGTCAGTGAAAATTATTTTTCATTAATTAATGAAATCAATAGCAAGAAACTAAATAACCTTGTGAAATAGTTTTTTATTAGGAATATACATGAAAAAGGCAATTATTAGTGGTATTACTGGTCAAGATGGTTCTTATTTGGCAGAGTTTCTTCTAGAAAAAGGTTATGAAGTTCATGGTATTGTAAGAAGAGCATCTTCTTACAATACGACACGTATTGATCATATTAGTGAGGAATATGGTCAAAATCTTCATTTACATTATGGGGATTTGACGGATACCTCGAACCTGGTTCGTCTCGTTAAAGAGATTGAGCCCGATGAATTCTATAATCTCGGTGCCCAATCGCATGTTGCTGTGTCTTTTGAGTCACCTGAATATACCGCTGATGTTGATGCTATTGGCACACTGCGTATTCTTGAGGCGATTCGTATTAATGGATTAGAGAAAAAGACGCGTTTTTATCAGGCATCGACGTCTGAACTTTACGGCTTAGTGCAAGAGATTCCTCAGCGAGAAACTACGCCATTTTACCCTCGTTCACCTTACGCTGTAGCGAAGTTGTATGCATATTGGATCACAGTAAACTACCGTGAATCATATGGAATGTATGCCTGTAACGGTATTCTCTTTAACCATGAATCTCCTCGTCGTGGTGAAACATTTGTTACTCGTAAAATTACTCGAGCTATTGCCAATATCTCTCAGGGGCTAGAGTCTTGTTTGCATTTGGGAAATATGGACTCGCTGCGTGATTGGGGACATGCTAAAGATTACGTCCGTATGCAGTGGCTAATGTTGCAGCAAAATAATCCAGAAGATTTTGTCATTGCAACGGGTTACCAAATTACAGTACGTGAATTTGTTCGTATGTCAGCATTGGAAGCTGGGATTGAACTCGAGTTTAGCGGTAGCGGTGTTGATGAAATCGCGACAGTAAAATCTATCACGGGAGATAATGCGCCTGCGGTTAAAGTGGGTGATGTTATCGTCAAAGTGGATCCTCGTTACTTTAGACCTGCAGAAGTTGAGACTCTCTTGGGCGATCCGGCAAAAGCGAAAGAGAAATTGGGCTGGGTTCCAGAAATCACTGTAAATGAAATGTGTGCCGAAATGGTTGCTTCAGATCTGGATAACGCGAAACAGCATGTCTTACTCAAGCAACACGGATTTGACGTATCTATTTCTGTGGAGAGATAAGAATGAAAAAACGCGTTTATGTTGCTGGCCATCGGGGTATGGTCGGCTCTGCAATTGTGAGACAACTCCAGACCAGAAATGATATCGAGATAGTCGTCCGCACGCGCGATGAGTTGGATCTCTTATCACAGGACGCAGTTAAAAGTTTCTTTGCCAACGAGCATATTGATGAAGTTTATCTTGCGGCTGCGAAAGTGGGTGGTATTCATGCGAATAACACTTATCCTGCAGAATTTATTTATGAAAATTTAATGATTGAAAGCAATATCATAAATTATGCACACCAATCAGGTGTGCATAAATTGCTTTTTTTAGGTTCTTCATGCATTTATCCTAAACTTGTTGAACAGCCGATGAAAGAATCGGCTCTACTAACTGGTATTTTGGAGTCAACGAACGAGCCCTATGCTATTGCCAAGATTGCCGGAATAAAATTATGCGAGTCATATAACCGACAATATGGCAGAGATTATCGCAGCGTAATGCCAACTAATCTCTATGGCGAAAATGATAACTTCCATCCTGAAAATTCTCATGTCATTCCGGCATTAATGCGCCGTTTTCATGAAGCTAAAGTTTTAAATTCCCCTGAAGTTGTCGTATGGGGGAGTGGTAAACCGATGCGAGAATTTTTGTTTGTAGACGATATGGCAGCAGCCTCAATTCATGTAATGGAATTGGATAAGAACGTCTATGATTCTCATACTGATCCTATGCTGTCACATATCAACGTCGGTACAGGTGTTGACTGTACTATCGGTGAAATGGCTAATACGATGGCAAAGGTTGTTGGGTACCAAGGACAAGTAGTATTTGATGCCAGTAAACCTGATGGCACACCAAGAAAATTAATGGATGTCTCTAGGTTAAAAAAACTAGGGTGGCAATATAAAGTAGAATTAGAAGAAGGGTTGTTAAAAACATACCATTGGTTTTTGGCTAATCAAAATTCTTTTAGGAAATAATATGGCAGAGTTCCTGGAAAGAAATCTTTTTAAAAAAATTGTTGAAAAGACTCCTCTGATATCTATCGATTTTGTCATTGAGAATAAACGTGGTCATATTTTGTTAGGGAAACGACTTAACCTTCCTGCAAAAAATTACTGGTTTGTTCCCGGAGGAAGAATACGAAAAGATGAGACCATTTCCAGTGCCTTCACTCGGTTGGCATTAGATGAGTTAAATGTGAATGCAACATTTGACTCAGCAAATTTTATTGCACCTTATGAACACTTTTATACAGATAATTTTTCTGGCGATGATTTTTCTACCCATTATGTTGTTCTGGCCTACAAGTTAAATCTTGATATTGATTTGTCTCAACTTCCAAATAAACAACATGATAATTATAACTGGTTCGAAATTGACCAATTGTTGTCAAGTCCAGACGTTCATGAAAATACTAAGAATTATTTCTTGAAATAAGGGTGGTTTATGATTTTACCAGTTATTATGGCAGGCGGCTCGGGCTCTCGCTTATGGCCCCTGTCACGAACATTATATCCAAAGCAATTTCTATCTTTAATCAGTAACTTAACAATGTTGCAAGATACTGTAATGAGATTGCATGATATAGAACATAAGTCGCCTCTTTTTATTTGCAATGAGGCACACCGGTTTATTGTCGCTGAGCAACTGCGACAAAAAAGCATAAAACATAGCGGGATCATTTTAGAGCCTGTAGGACGTAATACAGCTCCTGCTATTGCTCTGGCTGCACTGCAGGCTATTCAAAATGGTGATGATCCGATCCTACTGGTCCTGGCTGCCGATCATGCTATACAAAATGAAGATGCATTTGTCGCGGCAGTTTCGTCAGCGATTACACATGCATCAAAAGGTAAGTTAGTGACTTTTGGTATCGTGCCTGATCGACCTGAGACCGGTTATGGCTATATTCGCAGAGGATCATCGATTGAGAGTGCTTTTACCGTAGCTTCCTTTGTCGAGAAACCAGATGCGGTTAGTGCTCAAAACTATCTGGATTCGGGTGAGTATTACTGGAATAGCGGTATGTTTATGTTTAAAGCATCCCGCTATTTGAAAGAGCTAGAGTGCCATAGTCCTGAAATATACAACGCATGCAGTAAGTCGATCGAAGGCATTAATAAGGACTTAGACTTTATTCGCTTAGATAGTAAGGCTTTCCACATTTGCCCAGATGACTCCATTGACTACGCCGTTATGGAAAAAACGAGCGATGCAGTGGTCGTCCCGATGGATGCCAGCTGGAGTGATGTGGGATCATGGTCCGCCTTATGGGACATTGCAGAAAAAGATAAAAATGGAAATGCGATTCGCGGGGATGTGTTAACTGAGAAAACAAATAATAGTTACATCTATTCTCAGAATAAACTTGTTGCAACGGTAGGTATTGATAACCTTATTGTTGTTGAGACGAAAGATGCCGTTTTAGTGGCGAATAAAGATAGCGTCCAAGATGTTAAGGCTATAGTAGAGAAATTGAAACGTTCTGAGCGCTGCGAATACTTACAGCATCGCGAGGTTTTCCGCCCATGGGGATCCCATGATCAAATCGCGGAAGGAGAGCGTTATCATGTCAAACGGGTTGTCGTAAAACCTGGGGAAAGAACGGCGACGCAACTTCATTATCACCGGGCAGAGCATTGGGTTGTTGTTTCAGGGACAGCTAAAGTCCATCGGGGTGATGAAGTACATCTAGTCTCAGAAAACGAGTCAATTTATATACCAATTGGTACATCACATGCGATTGAAAACCCCGGTAAAGTGATGCTGGAAATTATAGAGGTTCGCAGTGGCGCTTATTTAGGTGAGGATGACGTATTGCGTGTCGGCACTATTAGTGTAGGGTATTAAAATGAAAGTAAGTATTATTACTGCCACATACAATAGTGCTAAGACGATATCTGATACGTTAAAGTCATTAAATGCGCAGACTTATCCTGATATTGAATATATTATCATCGATGGCGGTTCTAAAGATAATACGTTATCTTTAATTAAAAGTAGCTGTAGTAGAGTATCAGTTATTATAAGTGAACCCGATAAGGGAATATATGATGCTCTCAATAAAGGAATATTGTCTGCTACTGGCGATATCGTTGGTTTCCTTCACTCAGATGATTTTTTTGCCTACCCAGATGCTGTAAAAGATATCGTTGATGCCATGCGTGAATCGAATGCCGATGCAGTCTATGGTGATTTGAATTATATCTCTTCGACAGACAACGATGTGGTTGTTCGTAAATGGGTAAGCGGCGGTTTTGATATAAATAAAATGAAGCTTGGGTGGATGCCTCCACACCCAACTTTTTATATGAAGCGTGCTTGCTACCAACGTTTTGGCTCTTTTGATTTGTCATATAGAATATCGGCCGACTATGACTCTTTACTTCGTTATCTTTGGATTCATAAAGTAACAGTGAAATATATACCCAAGGTTATTATAAACATGAGGATCGGTGGTATGAGTAATCGCTCTTTGTCTAATATGATAATGAAAACAAAAGAAGATGTTAAGGCGATGAAGAGCAATAAACTACCTTGGCTAAGCGCTGTTGCAGGAAAGAATTTATCTAAAATACCCCAGTTTTTTAAGAAGTGATAAATAATGGAAAAGTTAACTTGTTTTAAGGCTTATGATATTCGTGGTCGCCTAGAAAGCGAATTAAACGATGATATTGCTTACCGCATCGGTCGTGTCTATGGCGAATTGCTCAAACCTGAGCGTGTGGTCGTCGGCGGTGATGTTCGTTTAACGAGCGAAAGCCTGAAGTTGTCTCTGGCAGATGGGCTGATGGATGCTGGTGTTCAGGTGCTTGACATCGGTTTATCCGGTACTGAAGAAGTCTATTTTGCGACTTTCCACCTTGGAGTTGATGGTGGTATTGAGGTAACTGCAAGCCATAACCCCATTGATTATAATGGCATGAAATTGGTTCGTGGTGGTGCTAAGCCTATTAGCGGCGATACGGGGTTGCGAGATATACAATTACTGGCTGAAAAAAATAATTTCTCCCCCGTCCAGCAGGACGCTCGTGGCAGCTATACTAAAATTTCCGTACTTGAAAATTACATTGAACATTTGATGGGCTATATTAAGCCAGATAATTTCAAGCCATTGAAGTTGGTCATTAATAGCGGTAATGGTGCTGCAGGCCATATTATTGACGCCCTGGAAGAGCAGTTCAATAAATTAAATATGCCTGTAACTTTTATCAAGGTACACCACGAACCTGACGGTTCATTTCCGAATGGTATTCCCAACCCACTTTTGCCTGAATGTAGAAAAGATACTTCTGAAGCAGTGATTGCACATTCAGCAGATATGGGGATTGCGTTTGATGGTGATTTTGATCGCTGTTTTCTGTTTAACCATCTTGGCGAATTTATCGAAGGGTATTATATCGTTGGCCTATTAGCTGACGCCTTTCTGCAAAAGGAGCCTGGTGCAAAAATCATCCATGATCCTCGGTTAAGCTGGAACACCATTGATATTGTCAATTCCCATCAGGGAACACCGGTTATGTCAAAGACTGGCCATGCCTTTATTAAGGAGCGGATGCGACAAGAAGATGCGATCTATGGTGGCGAAATGAGCGCCCACCATTATTTTCGCTCTTTTGCGTACTGTGACTCTGGAATGATTCCGTGGTTGCTAGTTGCGGAATTACTCTGTGTAAAAAATAAGAGCTTACGGGATCTGGTAAGTGAAAGAATGCAGGCTTATCCGGCATCTGGCGAAATCAATTTCACGTTGAATGAGCCGGCTAAAGCGATAGAGCGTGTTAAAGCCGCTTACTTACCTGAGGCTTCGTCTATCGACGAAACTGATGGCATCAGCCTGGAGTTTGAATGCTGGCGATTTAACCTCCGCTCTTCTAACACAGAACCTGTTGTCCGCTTAAATGTAGAGTCTAAAGCTGACCATGCTCTGATGGTTGAAAAAACTGAGGATATTCTACGGTTACTACGGCAGAACTGATTTTTATAGAGTAACTGACTCCTCATCTTAAAAATAAATCCCAGCTTACTAAATCAGAATGTGAGTTCAGTATCATCTATATACCTTCATACCTTCATACCTTCTCTATGCCGAGCTTGCTGATTAAATCAGCGATCGATTCGAGGTGGGAGTAGAAAAAGTCAGATAGCTGAGATCGCTTTGTCACAGATTGGGTGTAATCTTAGTGTCATGCATGGCGTTGTGGGATTACGCTGCTAAGTTAAAAGTGTTCGATAAAACAAAATCGTTCTCCAGATAAAAACCATCAGATTGAAGAGAGTCAATCCATGACATCATTGAAAGCTATTATCCCTGTAGCAGGTTTAGGGATGAATTTGTTACCAGTGACCAAGGCCATTCCTAAGGAAATGTTGCCGTTGGTTGACCGCCCGGTGATTGAGAAAATCGTCAACGAGTGTGTGAGGGCGGGGATTAAAGAAATTGTTCTGGTGACGCATGCGTCTAAAAACGCAATTGAAAACCACTTCGACACCTCGTTTGAGCTTGAATCTCTGCTGGAAGAACGTGCCAAACGTCAACTGCTGGCTGAAGTACAGTCCATCTGCCCGAAAGGCGTGACGATCATGAACGTTCGTCAGGGAGAAACGCTGGGGTTAGGGCATGCGGTCTCCTGTGCTCGCCCAATCATTGGCGATAGTCCGTTTGTGGTGGTGCTGCCCGATGTGGTGTTGGATGAAAGCACGGCCGATCAGACAAAGGAAAACCTGGCGCTGCTGATTTCTCGCTTTGAAGAAACAGGGCGTAGCCAGGTGCTGGTGAAGCATCGTCCTTATGAGGTGTTGCCTGAGTACTCTGTCGTCGATTGTGACAAACCGCTGGTGAACCCGGGCGATGCGGCAGCAATTACGTCTATGATTGAAAAACCTGAGGCACCCTCTGAAACGGGGTCTGATCTTTCTGCGGTCGGGCGTTATGTATTAACTGCCGATGCTTGGCCACTGCTGGAAAAAGCAGTCCCCGGCGCATGGGGACGTATTCAGTTAACGGATGTCATTGCCGATATGATTGCGACTCAGCAGGTTGATGCTGTGCAGATGTCAGGCAAAAACTTTAACTGCGGCCGTAAACTGGGTTACGCACAGGCGTTTGTGTCCTATGGATTACGTAATCCTGAGTTTGGCGCTGAATTTAAAGAAAGTATTAAGGCGCTGCTGAAAAAGTAATATCGAGTGATAACACGCTGTAAAACCGCAGATCGCTGAATCGTTCTGCGGTTTTTTCTTTTCCGCACCCTATGCTCCTGTTGGGCAATCTTTCGCTATCAAACCAATCACTATCCACTCACGCAAAGCTGAGTTACCATGTTGGCCTGTTTTTAAATTGCCTGCGGGGTCGCAACGCGAATCGTTGTCGTCGTTGCAGGCAGGTTATCCTTCAGACAGGAGTTGCTTTAATGTCCAAACAGCAAATTGGCGTTGTCGGTATGGCGGTGATGGGGCGCAATCTGGCGCTGAACATTGAGAGCCGTGGCTATAGCGTTTCCATCTTTAACCGTTCTTCCGATAAAACCGATGAAGTTATCGCGGAAAACCCGGGTAAAAAACTGGTGCCTTCTTACACCGTTGAAGAGTTTGTCGAATCCCTGGAAAAACCCCGCCGTATTCTGCTGATGGTGAAGGCTGGTGAAGCAACCGATAAAACGATTGAGTCGCTGAAGCCTTACCTGGAAAAAGGCGATATTCTGATCGATGGCGGTAACACCTTCTATAAAGATACCATTCGCCGTAACCGCGAACTGTCCGCGGAAGGGTTTAACTTCATCGGTACGGGTGTCTCCGGTGGGGAAGAGGGCGCGCTGAAAGGGCCTTCCATCATGCCGGGCGGCCAGAAAGAAGCTTATGAACTGGTTGCCCCAATTCTGGAACAGATTGCCGCGCGAGCTGACGGCGAAGCCTGTGTGACCTACATTGGCGCTGATGGTGCTGGCCACTATGTCAAGATGGTGCATAACGGCATTGAATACGGCGATATGCAGCTGATTGCTGAAGCTTATGCGCTGCTTAAGCAGGCTCTGAATCTGAACAACGACGAGCTTGCTACAACGTTCTCTGAGTGGAACAAAGGCGAGTTAAGTAGTTACCTGATTGAAATCACTGCTGATATCTTCAAGAAAAAAGATGAAGAAGGCAACTATCTGGTTGACGTGATTCTGGATGAAGCCGCTAACAAAGGCACGGGTAAATGGACCAGCCAAAGCTCTCTGGATCTGGGGGAGCCGTTGTCTCTGATCACGGAATCCGTTTTTGCCCGCTACCTTTCTTCACTGAAAGATCAGCGTGTTGCTGCCTCTAAAGTGCTGACTGGCCCGACGGCTCAGCCATTCGGTGGTGATAAAGCTGAGTTTGTTGAGAAAGTGCGTCGTGCGCTGTATCTGGGTAAAATCGTTTCTTATGCTCAGGGCTTCTCACAGCTGAAAGCGGCATCAGACGAAAATAACTGGGATCTGAACTACGGCGAAATCGCCAAGATTTTCCGCGCTGGCTGCATCATTCGCGCACAGTTCCTGCAGAAAATCACCGATGCGTATGAGCAAAAAGCGGATATCGCTAACCTGCTGCTGGCGCCTTACTTCAAGAAAGTAGCGGACGAGTACCAGCAAGCGCTGCGCGACGTCGTCTCTTACGCGGTTCAGCAAGGTATCCCTACGCCAACCTTCTCTGCGGCGATTGCCTATTACGACAGCTACCGTTCTGCCGTGCTGCCAGCTAACCTGATTCAGGCTCAGCGCGACTATTTCGGCGCACATACCTACAAGCGTACGGATAAAGAAGGTGTATTCCATACCGAATGGCTGGAATAACTATTCCTTATACTTAGGTGACGTTCTTTGCTAATAAAACGCCAGATTAGGAAATATCTGGCGTTTTTTTATATTGCTGAATGAGTACATTGATATCGTTAAGATATCTATGACTTTTTTCCTGCAATACTGTAAATTTCATTAAAGGAATCTGCTTTTTTACCGAGATCATTGCTGTTTATTACATCGGGATCTTGCTATTTTTAACAGTGTTGCAAAAATCGAGTTGTAGTTTTGCTTTCTAATGTTGCTTATCGAGAGGCTGTTGCCTCTTAAAGAAGAGGCTTTGTGTCATAGAAAGCTTGATCGCCATTGAACTGTAACTCATCACTGGGAGGATCCCGGTAACGGTCAGTAAACGAGGTATAAGGTATTTTTTCCTTGTTCTGGCTGGAATGAAGGACGGGTATGGTCTTTTTGACGGTACCCCACCCTGAAGTACTTCATGTTAAAAAGGAAATCGTAATGAAGAAAACGTTAATCACGCTGGTTGCTGTCCTGGCCATGTCGTCAAACGCGTTTGCTGTTGATGGCGTCTCCAGCGCAACGGCTGCGGGTACCACGACCACCACGACGACCAGCGCAAGCGTTGGTGTTGCGGCTGGTGCTGCGGGTGCCGGTGCTGCTGCGGGTACCACTGCACTGATTGCTGTGGGTGTTGCTGCCGCTGTCGCTGTTGGTATAGCTGTTGCTGTTGCCAGCAATGACAACAACAATACGACGACAACGACGACAAGAACCTGATGTCTCGCTAATCCCAAGGCCACTTCGGTGGCCTTTCTTTTTCTGGGCTACGCTGTTCAACGGGAACTTCATTGTATGACAAGAATAAAGCGAATAGCAGAAATGAAAGTGCTGATTGCTATCCCCCTTTTCTCAATTTTATTAACCGGTTGCTCCCAAAATATGGATCAGGTGGGGAAAACGTTTAAACTGGCATTTTTCGGGCAGGATGATACTCATGTGACGGCCAAACAGGTTGCCAATACGCCCTATGCCTCGGCTTATCTGAAGGTGGGTAAGGCACCGCAAGCGTTTGTTGTGCTCGCTTTTGCCGAACAAAATCAGTTGAAATGGATTGGGGCCGATAAAAATATGGTATCGACCCAACATGGCCGCCTGGTGAAAACGCAGGGCTTCGGCGAAGACATTAGCTATGTGGATAACCTGCAACAGGATCCCCTGACGTTAGGTCTATTAAAGACATCGACACCAATGACGTGGCAGAGCCGGGTTGAGTGGTCTCAAGTCTTCCGTGGTGGTTACGAAACGACGTCTGTTTTTCAGGCTCGTGGCAAAGAAACAATAAAAATTCTGGATACCTCGCGTGAGCTGCTGCGTTTTGATGAAAGAGTGACTGTCCCCGCTTTGAATGAATCTTACACCAATAGCTACTGGCTCGATCCGACTAACGGAAGCGTGGTGCAAAGCCAGCAGTACATGGGGCCGAGTATGGCATTGGTAACATTCACCGTATTAAAACCCTACGCACAATAAGGGGCTGCAATGTTGGCACTCAATCGTATCGCTACCTTGTTGCTGCTGGTTTCCGGCGTCGCGACGTCTGCGCAACTGACGGTGAAATCACCTCAAGAGACGATCGCCGTCGTTAAACTTGACGACGGTACGCGTCTTGAAAAATTTTATGAGCAGGTTCCCTGGCCACAGAATATTAACTGGCAAACCGCATTTATTTCTGATTTTGCGACGACGCAGAAGGTACGTGCGCAAGGGGATGTCTTACTGCAAAAGCTGGCTGAATTGGAAACGCGCTGGCGCAATTCAGGCGATGGCGATCTGGCGATCTCCGCATGGTTGCTGAGAAAGACCATTAATCCGATTAATGTTGCTGGGCGTATCCGCACAGATTTGGATCCTGACCGCGTGCGCGTATATGCAGAAAATAATCGCCCTCTGGTGGGGGACTATGCACTGTATGTGGCACCTCATGATGACAAGATGTCCCTGATTGGCCTGGTCAATACCTCCGCTGACGTGGGTGAACTAGAGATGTCGGGGAAAGTGGCGCTGCGTGCCGGATGGTCGGTCGAAAATTATCTCTCTGGACGGCGACTCCTAGCGGGGGCGGATAACAGTTATGGTTATCTGATAGCGGGAAATGGTCAATGGCGCAAAGTGCCGCTGGCGCTGTGGAACCGTCAGCATATTGAACCCGCTGCGGGCGAAACGCTTTTTATCGGCTTTGATCCCGCAGTTTTACCACAGGACATGTCATCGCTTAACGAGCAGCTTGCTGACTACCTTGCTAACCGGACTCCACTCGAATGACCAAGAACAGAAACGTTAAATTAAGCTGTCTGTCGTTGGCGATTGGCGGCATCTTGAGTGCGCAGGCGATGGCGGCTGAAACAGAAAGCCTCCGTACTGCGACGAACCCGAATCTGCGCTTTCAACCTGTGGGGGTATCGCAGTCTGATTTCGGTGGCACGGGCCTGTTACAGATGCCGACCGCACGTATGGCGGAAACGGGCGAGTTCAGCCTTAATTACCGTGATAACGAAGAATACCGACGCTACTCCATCTCGCTCCAGCTTTTTGACTGGCTGGAAACAACGGTCCGTTATACTGACACGCGTACGCAACCATACAGCCCAAACCCTGCTTTTAGTGGCGATCAGACGCAAAAAGATAAAGGCTTTGATGTGAAAGCGAGGCTGTGGCAGGAAAGTTATTGGTTGCCGCAGGTTTCCGTGGGACTGCGTGATATTGCCGGTACAGGCCTGTTTGATAGCGAATATCTGGTAGCCAGTAAACGTTTAGGCTCGTTTGATTTCACCCTAGGGATGGGGTGGGGCAATATGGCTGAGAGCGGCAATATTAAAAACCCCGCTTGTTCGTTTAAGGCTAGTTTCTGCCAGCGTAGTGATTCTTTTAAAGCGGGTGGAGGGCAGTTTGAGTTTGAGAATTTCTTCCACGGCCCCGCTGCGTTGTTTGGGGGGATTGAATACCAGACGCCGTGGGATCCACTGCGTTTAAAATTTGAGTATGACGGCAATGACTATAGCCGTGAATTTGCCGGTATTATCAAGCATGACTCCCCCTTCAACATCGGTGCGGTCTACCGTGTTGGCAACAATCTGGATACTACGCTGTCGTGGCAGCGTGGCAACACCCTGATGTGGGGGTTTACCCTGCGTACCAACTTTAACAGCCTGAAGCCGAACTACTTAGATGATGCACCCCCTGTTTATGCGCCGGTGCAGGATGGCAAAGGAACAAACTGGCAGCTTGTTTCGAAAGAGCTGAATGATAAGGCTGGCTTTAAGGACGCCGATATTTACGCGGACCAAAAGCAGGTCACCATTGTTGCCGATCAGACCAAGTATCGTGATAGCGATCAAGCGACACTGCGCGCAGCGACGGTATTGGCGAATCATGTACCGGGTAGTATTGATGAATACCACCTTGTTCAGCGCAGCCAGCGCTTACCGATTGCCAGCACGGAAGTCGATGCCAAAGCTTTCCATCAGGTTCAACAGGCCGCCGTCCCACTGGGTCAACCGGAACCGGACACGTATCGCAAAGAGCCAGTATCTGATGTGCGTGGTCAGCAGGTGTTGCTCGCAGAGCCCGATCGTCTAACGTATTCATTAGATCCGACGTTGACGCAGTCTTTCGGTGGCCCTGAATCCTTTTACATGTACCAGATTGCACTGAAAGGTAACGTTGATTATCGTTTGAGCGATCACTGGAGTGTGGGCGGCACCGCGACGCTGAATTTGTTGGATAACTACGACAAGTTCAACTATAAAGCCCCACCAGTGGATGGGGCAGCGCTGCCACGTGTCAGAACCTGGGTGCGTGAATACGTCACTTCTTCGGATCTGCTGCTGACCAATCTGCAATTGACTCGTAGGGATAACCCTGCACAGGACTGGTATACCCAGGTCTATGGCGGCTATCTGGAAATGATGTACGCGGGTGTCGGGTCTGAGGTGCTGTATCGGCCGTTCGGTAAAAGCTGGGCGCTGGGGATGGATGTTAACTACGTCAAACAGCGCGACTGGAACGACATCATGAGAATGGCTGATTATGATGTGGTAACAGGCCATCTGACCGCCTACTGGGAACTGCCGTTTGTGAAAGGCGCGGTAGCGAAGGTGAGTGTGGGTCGTTATCTGGCAGGGGACAAAGGGGTCACTCTCGATCTGTCTCGCCGCTTTGATAGCGGGATTGTTGCGGGTGCCTTTGCAACCAAAACCAACGTTAGCGCCGCTGAATATGGTGAAGGCAGTTTCACCAAAGGCTTCTACGTTTCGATACCGTTTGATCTGCTGTTCACTGAACCGACGGTGAAACGTGGATCGGTTGGCTGGGTGCCGCTGACGCGTGACGGTGGTCAAATGCTACAGCGCCGTAATCCGTTGTATAGCGTGACCGATCATTAATCGATCCCGATCCGTTTAGGCTTAATCAAGCCCGTCATTGGTCAAGCGCCAC
>NZ_JBBBQR010000026.1:0-39218 GCF_037136835.1 Pectobacterium sp. 1950-15
TGCTTTAAAACGATTGTCTGCGATCTCATCCTTCTTCCCGCAAACGGCTTTTAATGACGCTTATCCTCGGCACAGTGCACGCAGTACCTTCGCTAATGTTTTCACGGCAATGTCCAGTTCATGCGGCGCGTGGGCCGCAAACCCCATGAGGAAACCGGCTTGATGCTGACCCGATGATGCATACAGTGCTGTCAGCCCGAGCAGGTCGATACCGGCTCGGCATGCGGACTCCACCGCATCGTGTTCAGGGATGTCTCGGATGAAGAGGCAGGGCATCTGCATGCCTCCGGCTGGCACCTGTGGCTCCACGAAGTCAGCCAGATGCTGACGCACCAGCCGTGCCAGAACATCGCGACGTTCCGCATAAACGGTGCGCATCGTGCGTACATAGGCGCCGAAGTGTCCTCCTTCGATAAAACGTGCCAGCGTGAGCTGTGGGATGGGAGCACTGTGCCCATCCATCAGGGTGCGAGCCACGGTCATCGGGGCAACCAATTGCGGCGGCAGAACCATATAGCCGATGCGCAGGCCGGGAAACAGCGATTTAGTGAAAGTGCCGATATAGATAGTTCGATCGTGCGGGTCGAGCCCCTGTACGCAGGCGGTAGGTTTGCCCGCATAGTGGAATTCGCTGTCGTAATCGTCTTCAATAATCCAGCTCTGGTGCTGCCGGGCCCATTCGATCACGGCCAGACGCCGATCCAGCGCCAGCGTTGCACCTGTGGGAAATTGGTGTGACGGCGTCAGGAACACGGCTTTCGCGGGCGCATTGTGTGCGTTGCTGACTTCAAGCAGATGTTCGACCTGCAAACCATCGGCGTCTAATGGGATCGGCACGCACGCGAGCCCGGCCGCTTCAAATGCCTTGCGTGCGCCATGGTACACGGGATCTTCAAGGAAGAGCCGATCGCCGGCATCCAGCAGGACATTCGCACACAGGGTTAGCGCTTGTTGGGAACTGGTCAGCACTAACACGCGATCGGGCGTGGCGCGAGCGCCCCGTTCGAGATTGACATAATCTGCGATGGCGCGCCTCAGCGCTTCCATGCCCTGTGGCGGGCTGTGCAGCAGCGCCCTTGTGCCATATTCTTTTAGTACCTGCCGCTCTAGCCGCTCCCACGTCTGGAGGGGAAAACTGCGTGTTTCCGGCACGCCGGGCGCGAATGCACGCGGGATGATGAAATCGCGCACCCCACCATTCTGAAACATGGCGCTACCGCGTTGGCTGAGGCGCAATTCTGCTTTGCTATCTCCCGTTTTCCGGGCTTTGCCACGTCCTGGCAGACGTTTTGCCCGTTCTGACACAAAACTGCCGCTGCCGATGCGACGTTCGATAAATCCTTCCGCATGCAACTGGCTGTAAGCCGATTCGACCGTATCGCGCGAGACCCCCAGTGATGTAGCCAGCGCGCGTGAGGCGGGTAAGGATTTGCCCACGTCAAGAATGCCATCGAGGATTAACTGGCGAATCGCCCGCTGGATGCGGGCGTGCAGGGGGAGGGCACCTTGCGCAGGATCGCCAATCCAGGCCTTGACCGATTCAAGCTGAGCGTGTTTGAACAATTGGTCTGCCTCTTGTCATAAAAATGGTGGGGAACATCCGGCTATTTTAAATCTATAAATACGTTTCACAATCCATTCATTCACTTCGTCAGGGGTTAAGCTGATGCCGCTCTCTTCCGATACACCCACTCGCCACGACAGGCACGGTCGCTATCCCGAAGCCGCCACGGTTGAAGATTTCCAGTTCAATCTGGCAGCGGTTCAGGTTCGCATCGAAGCGGCCTGCCAACGCGTCGGCCGCGATCCAGCCACGGTGCGATTGTTGCCAGTCAGTAAGACCAAGCCCGAAAGCCGCCTGCGTATGGCCCATATGGCGGGTTGTCGGGTATTGGGCGAGAACAAAGTGCAAGAGGCGTACCGTAAATGGGAATCGATGCAGGACTTAGCCGATTTACAGTGGTCGGTCATTGGGCACCTGCAAACCAACAAGGCGAAACTGGTGGCGCGCTTCGCTACCGAATTTCAGGCGCTGGACAGCCTGCGACTGGCTGAAGCGCTGGATCGTCGTTTGCAGGTTGAAGGACGTTCGCTGGATGTATTCGTTCAGGTGAATACCTCCGGTGAAGTCAGCAAATACGGTTTGTCTCCTGAGGATGTTCCGACTTTTATTCAGGCGCTTCCCGCATTCTCTGCGCTACGTGTGCGTGGATTGATGACGCTGGCGCTGTTCTCCAGCGAGGCCGAACGCGTGCGCCAGTGTTTTGTACGGCTGCGTCAACTGCGCGAGCGATTGCAGCAAAATCTCCCGGCTGGCATCGATCTGGATGAGTTATCCATGGGTATGTCCGGCGATTTTGAAATAGCCATTGAGGAGGGCGCGACCGTGGTGCGTGTCGGTCAGGCAATCTTTGGCGCCCGTCCGCTACCGGATAGCTACTACTGGCCTGACGACCCTCGCACAAAATCACACGATTAAAAAACCCATGACGAACGTATAGGACAATGCCCATGTATGACGCTTCTCTTACCCTTACCGACTTCGACCCGGAACTGGCCGATGCCATCCGGCATGAAGAACACCGGCAGGAAACTCACATTGAACTGATCGCCTCAGAGAACTATGCCAGTCCGCTGGTGATGGCGATCCAGAACTCCGTGTTCACCAACAAATATGCGGAAGGCTACCCTGACAAGCGCTACTACAGCGGCTGTGAATATGTCGACGTGGCTGAACGTCTGGCGATCGAACGGGCCAAGGCGCTGTTTGACTGCGATTATGCTAACGTCCAGCCCCACGCTGGCGCGCAGGCTAATGCGGCCGTGTTTCTGGCATTGACTAACCCAGGTGATACGGTGATGGGCATGAATCTCGCTCAGGGCGGGCATCTGACCCACGGTAATCCCTCCAACTTTTCTGGTCGCCACTACAAAATCGTCCCTTATGGATTGAACCCCGACACGGGGCTGATCGACTACGATGAAATGGAGCGTATTGCGTTGGAAACCCGACCAAAGATGTTAATTGGCGGGTTCTCCGCCTATTCCCGCCACAAAGATTGGGCACGTATGCGCGCGATTGCTGACAAGGTGGGGGCTATCTTCTGGGTGGACATGGCTCATGTCGCGGGGTTGGTGGCGGCGGGTGAATACCCTAATCCGCTCCCTCATGCGCATGTTGTGACCAGTACAACGCATAAGACGCTGCGCGGCCCGCGCGGTGGGATTATTTTAGCTAAAGGACAGAGTGAGGAATTCTACAAAAAGCTTAACTCCGCCGTGTTTCCCGGTATTCAGGGCGGCCCGTTGATGCACGTTATCGCCGCCAAAGCGGTGGCATTTAAGGAGGCGCTGCGCCCTGAATTCACGGTTTATCAACGTCAGGTGGTGGCCAACGCTCGTGCCATGGCACGCGTCCTCCAACTGCGTGGCTACAAGATTGTCTCTGATGGTACCGACAACCATTTGATACTGATCGACTTGTCTGCCAGACCGTATACCGGTAGGGATGCCGATGCTGCATTGAGCGAGGCTTACATCACGACGAACAAGAATTCGGTGCCTAACGACCCGCGTTCCCCCTTTGTGACCTCAGGTCTGCGTATTGGAACGCCAGCCGTAACGACGCGCGGTTTTGGTGTGGCAGAGTGCGAGCAACTGGCGGGATGGCTATGTGACGTACTGGATGGGCTTGGCGAAGGGAATGACGCATTAACGGTGGTACGTGAGCGTGTGCGCCAGCAGGTAGTGGCGCTGTGCCGACGCTATCCGGTGTACCAATAAAACAGGTGAGGTTTGTGCACAGGGATGTGCTGTCTCACGATTGATGATGTGGACCCGCTGCTTTTATGCTTCAGGCGGCATCGGGGTCTTCGTCAGGTGCGGCCAGCACCACGCGGGCGAGGGCGCCGGAACCTTGCGGTCGATTACTAAGGAAAAACTGCCCATCGTGCAACTGAGCAATGCGCGTCACGATACTCAGCCCGAGGCCGATACCGCCATAGCGGCTGTCCATGCGTACAAACGCCTTACTTAATTCACCGACCTTGCTTTCGTCGATACCCGGCCCTTCATCTTCGACCTGTAGTTCAATATGTTGCGATGTCCCCAGAATCACGGTGATCTGGCTGGCTTCCGGGCTATAGCGGTAGGCGTTTTCTACCAGATTGCGTAACAGTAGCTGAAGGAGGGTGGCATCACCGCGAATGACGGGATCGTCTTGGGGTAAGGTCAACCTCAATGTCTGCTGGCGTTTTTGCAGCATCTCAGTCAGTTCATCCTGCATGGGAAAAATGACGTCTCTCAGTAACGCAACATTCTGGTGATGGCCTGCTGAAAAATCTTGTCCTGCACGGGCGAGTAACAACAACTGCTCGACAGTTTTCACCATTTTATCAATGCGTTTGATAAGGGCACTGGAGTCAATCTGATGCTGCTGTTGGTATAATTCGAGATGTAACCGAATACCGGATAACGGGGTACGCAATTCATGTGCGACATCCGCAGTAAACTGCCTGTCGCGTTTCAACGTTTCGTCCAGACGTTGAAAAAGCTGGTTGATACTGTGTGTGACGGCAGCGATCTCTTTTATGTCACTCTGTTGTGGTAAGGGTTCCAGATTTTCGGCGGTGCGCTCCTGTAATTCTTTCTGCAAACGGGAAAGTGGACGAGTGATCCAATTGACCGCCTGAACACACATGAGCAATGTCAGTATAACCATCACCAGACTTGGAACGCTCAACGAGGCAATTGCCTCATTAATCTCTTGATCGATCTGTAGGTTCTGGGCGCTGGCGCTGAGCGATTTATCGACTAACAGGCTGATCTGTTCTTCGCTTTCGTGCCAGAGCCAAAATACGCTAATCATTTGGCAAACCAGTAAAATACCACCCAGTGCCAGCACTAAACGCAGACGCATGCTGATGACGGCATCGCCTTTCATGGTTGTTCACCTTTAGTCAGCAGATAGCCAAAGCCTCGCAGGGTTCGGATACGGTCTTTCCCTATTTTTTGCCGCAGATTATGGATATGCACTTCCAGAGAGTTAGAAGACGGGTCATCGCTCCAGGAGTAAATATCCTGATGCAGAACTTCTCGATGCACTTGAGAGCCCGCTTTTAGTACCAAACGAGACAGTATCGCGAATTCTTTTGGTGTCAGCACCACAGGCTTGCCATCGACTAAAACCTGCTGACTGTTTAAATCTAGCGCGATGTTGTCAACCTGTATCAAGCTGTTGCTTGAGCCTTGATTGCGTCGAATCAGCGCGCGTACACGCGCCTGTAACTCTGTCAATGCGAACGGTTTAGCAAGATAATCGTCTGCGCCCACATCCAGTCCATTAACGCGATCGTTAACGTTATCCCGTGCCGTTAAGATGAGAACGGGATGTTGGTAATCATTTTTACGCCAGCGAGCGAGCAAAGTAAGGCCATCTTCGTCAGGTAAACCCAAATCGAGAATAACAAGACTGTAGTGCGCGCTGCTGATGAGCGCATCTGCTTCTTTGGCTGTGCCTGCGCAATCGCAGGCATAACCTTCGTGACTCAATGCCAGTAATAATCCTTCCTGCAACAGCTTATCGTCTTCAACAATCAATAATTTCATGTTGCCTTGTCCTCCCTGCATGGTTGAAGGATATCGAGCTGAGGCTGATATTCTTTCGTAGCGATAGTAAACATCCCCAGTATGGTATGGAAAAGATTATCTTGCGAATACGCCTGCTGTTTTGCGTTCTGGCGTAGACAGGTGTCCTGAATGGCCTGCTGCTGCTGATAACCCGGCGATAACCACATCAGCATTGGCACGTGCGTTTGCTGCTGCGGCGCAATAGAGTAGGGCATGCTGTGCAGGTAGATACCATTCTCTCCTAACGATTCGCCGTGGTCGGACAGGTAAACCAGTGAGGTATTAAATTTATCCTGATGCTGTTTCAGTAAATTGATCGCTTTATCCAGAACAAAATCGACATACAGGATCGTATTGTCATACGTGTTGGTCAGCGCTTCCTGCGTACAGGTTTGAATCTGGTTGGTATCACACGTTGGGGTAAATTTCTTAAAGGCGTCAGGGTAGCGCTGGTAATAGCTCGGGCCGTGGCTGCCTATCGTATGTAATACGATAATTCCGTCGTTATCGAGCTTATTGATATAGTCTTCGACGCCGTGGAATAACGCTTCATCGTAGCATTCGCCGCTGGTGCATAATCCCGGCAGCTTCAGCGACGTCACATCAACTGTTGGCACACGCGTACAGGCATCTTTGCAGCCGCCGTCATTTTCCTGCCAGAGCACGTTAACTTTTGCCCGCTGTAATATATCCAGTAGCCCTTCCTGATGGCTGGCTAAGTCTCCGTTAAAGCTTTGGCGCGGCATGTTGGAGAACATGCAGGGGACCGAGACGCCTGTTGAGGTACCGCACGAGGAGGTGTTTTCAAAATAAACCACATTGTCTTTTGCCAGCAGCGGGTTCGTTTCTTTCCCGTAGCCGCCCAGCGAAAAGTTTTGCGCCCGGGATGTCTCTCCCACGACCAGAATAACCAGGTTCTTTTTTGCCGTCGGGGACGCTGGCGACACTTTGTGAGCGTCCAAGCCGATTTGCTCCAAGGGTAAATTAGCTAGTGCGCTGTGTTTATGGTAGGACAAGCTGGCCGCTACAATATTGCTGGGTGTAATTGTTTTTACCAACTCTTTGTTATTACGCATGAACGAGGCGTAATCTTTATAAAAGAACGCTGCGACTGATAAAATGGCGAATAACGAAATAATGACGCTAAGAAAGCGCATGCCAATATAGAGCGTTGTCGGCTTGGCGGGTTTTATTTTTATCCAGACGGCGAGTGCGGCGGGAATGACACCAATAAAGAATACCCAGGCGACAAGCTGTGGCGTAAGCAGTGAAAAAGATTCGCTGGCCGTTGTCTCCAGAATATTCTGGATCATGGTGCGGTCAATGATAATGCCGTAGTTCAGCATGAAGTACTGCGCGGCGGCGCCGCTCAGCAGGAAGAAAACAATGACGGCTTTACGCAGGTAAGGGGCCGCCAGAAGGGTGAAAATAATATTCAGCACCGCGAAAATCACAACGGGCATGCTGAGAAAGAAAGGGATATTGATCCAGTCTGTCATGTCCAGCAGTTGCAGCGTCTGACGGTAGTAGGCGATGTTCTGGACCAGAGTAATGAAGGCAGAAAAGATCAGCACGAACGTGATGCTGCTTAGGTGTGGTCTGCCCATCGGTATTAGTTTTTTCATACACGTCTCTCGTGATTTCCATGATTGAGAGGAAAGAAGACGCAGACTCTAGCGAGATTAAATTAATACAACCTTAAGAGGTAGCCCGTTAAATTCGGGGACGCGAGAGTGGACATTTGCTAGACTGTGTCCCTTGTCAATACAAAATAAAGATACCCGTCATACTTCAAGCTGCTTGTGCGTTGGCCGCCCTGACTCGCCCCAGTCACTTACCTGAGTAAGCTTCTGGGGATTTGCGCGGTTGCTGCGTTACAAGGCCATAAATGGGCCTTGCCCTAAAGGGTCAACGCAGAACGTTGTTCAAAACGCTCACGTTTTGTCACGCAGCTCGAATTATTTAGGGGATAATGATGCTGAGGGTGGTGTCTGCCATGTCTAATTCGCTTGTATCTGGCGAATCTTATGAGCTTGATTTGCTGGATGAACGTCCTTTCAGCCAGACGGACTATGAGATCCTGAAATCGTATGAAGCGGTGGTTGATGGCTTGGCCATGTTGATTGGCGAGCACTGTGAGATTGTATTGCACTCGCTTGAGGATCTTAAATGTTCCGCCGTGCGTATTGCGAATGGAGAACATACCGGCAGGAAGATTGGCTCGCCGATTACGGATCTTGCATTGCGTATGCTGCATGACATGGCAGGTGAAGATAGCAGCGTATCGAAGGCCTACTTTACCCGCGCCAAAAGCGGTGTGTTGATGAAGTCAGTCACGATTGCAATCCGTAATCGCGATCAGCGTGTGATTGGGCTGCTGTGCATCAACATGAATCTGGATGTCCCTTTCTCCCAGATCGTGCAGACCTTTATCCCCCCTGAAACGCATGATGCTGCATCTTCAGTTAACTTTGCGTCATCGGTTGACGACCTCGTGGCACAAACGCTGGAATTTTCGATCGAAGAAGTTAATGCGGATCGCAACGTCTCTAATAATGCGAAGAATCGCCAGATTGTACTGAGCCTGTATGAGAAAGGTATCTTTGATATTAAAGACGCCATCAACCAGGTCGCAGAACGCCTCAATATTTCCAAACACACGGTCTACCTTTATATCCGTCAATTCAAAAGTGGCGACTTCAGCGGACACGAACGTTAATGCTGAATTACTGTTTGCTGGTGACCGGCCCTGCCTATGGTACACAGCAGGCGAGCAGCGCGTTGCAGTTTGCGCAGGCGCTGTTGGCGGAGGGGCACAGGTTGAAAAGTGTGTTCTTCTATCGGGAAGGTGTGTTGAATGCCAACCAACTGACATCACCCGCTAATGATGAATTTGATCTTGTACGCGCCTGGCTGCAGTTGGGCGAAACGCATCAGGTGGCGCTGAATGTCTGCGTTGCTGCGGCGCTGCGCCGAGGCGTGACCGATGCTCAGCAAGCTGCTCAGCTCAATCTTGCAGGTGCGAATCTGCAACCCGGATTTGTTCTGAGTGGGCTGGGTGAGTTGGCGCAATCGGTGTTGACCTGCGATCGGGTTATTCAGTTTTAAGGTAGCGTTATGAAGCGAGTCGCATTTGTTTTTACCCATGCTCCACACGGGAGCGCTTCCGGGCGAGAGGGGTTGGATGCGCTATTAGCGGTGTCAGCACTGACAGAAGAGATTGGCGTGTTTTTTGTTGGCGATGGTGTACTTCAACTGCTGCCGCAGCAACAGCCGGACCAGATTTTGATGCGTAATTACATCGCAACGTTTGGCGTGCTGCCGCTGTACGATATCGACAGTTGCTATCTGTGCGAAGCGTCCGTGCGCCAGCGTGGGTTGAATATCGATACCGACTGGGTTTTGGATGTGGAGCTGTTAGCGCCGGAAGCCTGGCGCAGCAAACTGGCCAGCTATCACTCCATCCTTTCATTCTAGCGACGGATCTTCTCTTTATGCTGCATACACTCTCATGTTCCCCTTATCATGCTGACCTGGATACGCTGTTGCGTGGGCTGGATAAAGGTGACGCTTTAGTCTTATTGCAGGATGGTGTTATCGCGGCTCTGGCTGGTGGAAACATTATCCATCGTCTTCTTGATTCCGCGGTTCCGCTCTACGCGCTTCGGCCTGATGTCGTAGCGAGAGGAATGACTGAACAAATTTCAAACAGTGTAGTGCTCATTGACTATAATGAATTTGTTCAACTGACAGTGGAGCACCCGCAGCAACTCGCGTGGTAACGCCGAATTTTTGTATATTTCTTGACTCCTTCCACTGCCAGCCCTAAAATTCTGCGTCCTCATACTTTGCCTTGCGCAAACATGAGACGATTTATTACGTGTTTACGAAGCAAAACCCAGGAGCTTTTTTAATGGCAACAATTAACCAGCTGGTACGCAAACCACGCTCCCTGAAGGCTGCTAAAAGCAACGTTCCGGCGCTGGAAGCATGCCCGCAGAAACGTGGCGTATGTACTCGTGTATATACTACCACCCCTAAAAAACCGAACTCCGCACTGCGTAAAGTATGCCGTGTTCGTTTAACTAACGGTTTTGAAGTTACCTCCTATATCGGTGGTGAAGGTCATAACCTGCAGGAGCACTCCGTGATCCTGATCCGTGGCGGTCGTGTTAAAGACCTGCCAGGTGTGCGTTACCACACCGTTCGTGGCGCGCTGGACTGCTCAGGTGTTAAAGACCGTAAGCAATCCCGTTCCAAATACGGCGTGAAGAAGCCAAAGGCTTAATGGTTCTCCGTTAAGTAAGGCCAAACGTTTTAACTTAAATGTCAAACTAAACTCGTAGAGTTTTGGACAATCCTGAATTAACAACGGAGTATTTCCATGCCACGTCGTCGCGTCATTGGTCAACGTAAAATTCTGCCAGATCCTAAGTTCGGATCAGAACTGTTGGCCAAATTTGTAAACATCCTGATGGTAGATGGTAAAAAATCTACTGCTGAAGCAATCGTCTATACCGCGCTGGAGACCCTGGCTCAGCGCTCTGGTAAAGATCATCTGGAAGCTTTTGAAGTAGCTCTGGACAACGTTCGCCCGACTGTCGAAGTTAAGTCGCGCCGCGTTGGTGGTTCTACTTATCAGGTACCAGTAGAAGTCCGTCCGGTTCGTCGTAATGCTCTGGCAATGCGTTGGATCGTAGAAGCTGCTCGTAAACGCGGTGATAAATCTATGGCTCTGCGCCTGGCGAACGAACTTTCTGATGCAGCAGAAAACAAAGGTACTGCTGTTAAGAAACGTGAAGACGTTCACCGTATGGCCGAAGCTAACAAGGCGTTCGCTCACTACCGTTGGTAATCCCTTCGCTGTAGGCATGCTAACCAAGCGGGCGCTAAAAATAGCCAACCCGCTTGGGTTAACTAAATTGAACGCCCTAGTATATAGAGGATACAAATGGCTCGTACAACACCCATCGCACGCTACCGTAACATCGGTATCAGTGCGCACATCGACGCCGGTAAAACCACTACTACCGAACGTATTCTGTTCTACACTGGTGTAAACCATAAAATCGGTGAAGTTCATGACGGCGCGGCTACCATGGACTGGATGGAGCAGGAGCAGGAACGTGGTATTACTATCACTTCCGCAGCGACTACTGCATTCTGGTCTGGTATGGCTAAGCAGTATGAACCGCATCGCGTAAACATCATCGACACCCCAGGACACGTTGACTTCACTATCGAAGTAGAACGTTCCATGCGTGTACTTGATGGTGCGGTAATGGTTTACTGCGCAGTTGGTGGTGTTCAGCCACAGTCTGAAACCGTATGGCGTCAGGCAAACAAATATAAAGTTCCACGCATTGCGTTCGTTAACAAAATGGACCGCATGGGTGCTAACTTCCTGAAAGTTGTTGGTCAGATCAAAACCCGTCTGGGCGCGAACCCTGTTCCGTTGCAGTTGGCGATTGGTGCTGAAGAAGGTTTCACCGGTGTTGTTGACCTGGTGAAAATGAAAGCCATCAACTGGAACGATGCCGATCAGGGCGTGACCTTCGAATACGAAGATATCCCGGCTGATATGCAGGATCTGGCTGACGAATGGCACCAGAACCTGATCGAGTCCGCAGCTGAAGCTTCTGAAGAGCTGATGGAAAAATACCTGGGTGGCGAAGAACTGACTGAAGAAGAGATCAAAAAAGCTCTGCGTCAGCGTGTTCTGAACAACGAAATCATCTTGGTAACCTGTGGTTCTGCATTTAAGAACAAAGGTGTTCAGGCGATGCTGGATGCGGTAGTTGATTACCTGCCATCTCCAGTTGACGTACCTGCGATCAACGGTATTTTGGATGACGGTAAAGACACGCCGGCTGAGCGTCACGCAAGTGATGAAGAGCCGTTTGCTGCGCTGGCGTTCAAAATCGCTACCGACCCGTTTGTGGGTAACCTGACGTTCTTCCGCGTGTACTCTGGTGTTGTTAACTCCGGTGATACCGTACTGAACCCAGTTAAATCAGCACGTGAACGTTTTGGTCGTATCGTTCAGATGCACGCTAACAAGCGTGAAGAGATCAAAGAAGTTCGTGCAGGCGATATCGCTGCTGCTATCGGTCTGAAAGATGTAACGACGGGTGACACACTGTGTGATCCAGATAACGTCATCATTCTGGAGCGTATGGAATTCCCTGAACCGGTAATTTCCATCGCGGTAGAACCAAAAACCAAAGCTGACCAGGAAAAAATGGGTCTGGCATTGGGCCGTCTGGCTAAAGAAGACCCGTCTTTCCGTGTATGGACTGACGAAGAATCTAACCAGACTATCATCGCTGGTATGGGTGAATTGCACCTCGATATCATCGTTGACCGTATGAAGCGTGAATTCAACGTTGAAGCGAACGTGGGTAAACCACAGGTTGCTTATCGTGAAGCGATTCGTGCGAAAGTTACCGATATCGAAGGTAAACACGCCAAACAGTCTGGTGGTCGTGGTCAGTATGGTCATGTCGTTATCGACATGTACCCACTGGAGCCTGGCTCAAACCCGAAAGGTTACGAGTTCATCAACGACATCAAAGGTGGTGTAATTCCTGGTGAATACATCCCTGCCGTTGATAAAGGCATTCAGGAACAGCTGAAAGCGGGTCCTCTGGCTGGTTACCCAGTGGTTGATCTCGGCGTGCGTCTGCACTTCGGTTCTTTCCATGACGTTGACTCCTCTGAATTGGCGTTTAAACTGGCTGCTTCTATTGCCTTTAAAGATGGCTTTAAGAAAGCAAAACCTGTTCTGCTTGAGCCGATCATGAAGGTTGAAGTTGAAACGCCGGAAGAGAACACTGGTGACGTCATCGGTGACCTTAGCCGTCGTCGTGGTATGCTGCGCGGTCAGGAATCCAACGTTACTGGCGTTGTGATTCACGCTGAAGTTCCGTTGTCTGAAATGTTCGGATACGCAACTCAACTGCGTTCTCTGACCAAAGGCCGTGCTTCTTACTCCATGGAGTTCCTGAAGTACGATGATGCGCCTAACAACGTTGCTCAGGCCGTAATTGAAGCCCGTGGTAAATAAGCCTCAGGGTTAAAACAAAATCCCGTGCTCTCTCCATAGGGGGAGAGCATTTGAGTAAGGAATATCGCCGTGTCTAAAGAAAAATTTGAACGTACAAAACCCCACGTTAACGTCGGTACTATCGGCCACGTTGACCATGGTAAAACGACTCTGACTGCTGCAATCACTACCGTTCTGGCTAAAACCTACGGTGGTAACGCACGTGCATTCGACCAGATCGATAACGCACCAGAAGAAAAAGCACGTGGTATCACCATCAACACGTCTCACGTTGAATACGATACCCCGTCTCGCCACTACGCGCACGTTGACTGCCCAGGACACGCCGACTATGTGAAAAACATGATCACCGGTGCTGCTCAGATGGACGGCGCGATCCTGGTTGTTGCTGCGACTGACGGCCCAATGCCTCAGACCCGTGAGCACATCCTGCTGGGTCGTCAGGTTGGCGTTCCTTTCATCATCGTGTTCCTGAACAAATGTGACATGGTTGATGACGAAGAGCTGCTGGAACTGGTTGAGATGGAAGTGCGTGAGCTGCTGTCTCAATACGATTTCCCAGGCGACGACACACCAGTTGTTCGTGGTTCTGCGCTGAAAGCGCTGGAAGGCGAAGCTGAGTGGGAAGCAAAAATCATCGAACTGGCAGAGCATCTGGATTCTTATATCCCAGAGCCAGAGCGTGCAATTGACAAGCCGTTCCTGCTGCCAATCGAAGACGTATTCTCCATCTCCGGCCGTGGTACCGTTGTTACCGGTCGTGTAGAGCGCGGTATCGTTAAAGTCGGTGAAGAAGTTGAAATCGTTGGTATCAAAGATACCGCGAAATCTACCTGTACTGGCGTAGAAATGTTCCGCAAACTGCTGGACGAAGGCCGTGCGGGTGAGAACGTTGGTGTTCTGCTGCGTGGTATCAAGCGTGAAGAAATCGAACGTGGTCAGGTACTGGCTAAGCCGGGTTCAATCAAGCCACACACCAAGTTCGAATCAGAAGTGTATATCCTGAGCAAGGATGAAGGCGGCCGTCATACTCCGTTCTTCAAAGGCTACCGTCCTCAGTTCTACTTCCGTACAACTGACGTAACGGGCACCATCGAACTGCCAGAAGGCGTAGAGATGGTAATGCCGGGCGACAACATCAAAATGGTTGTTACCCTGATCCACCCAATCGCGATGGATGACGGCTTGCGTTTCGCAATCCGTGAAGGCGGCCGTACAGTAGGCGCGGGCGTTGTTGCTAAAGTTATCGCTTAATCGCTGATAAACTTAATGCATGAAAAAGGCACTTCGGTGCCTTTTTTTTATGGCGGAGATTCAGAACTGCCACCCGTCGTATCGTCGTAATCAATATTGAAAATCGCATCCGGCGATTTTTTACATCTGAACGATAAGATGTAAATTGAAATAAAAACAATTCTTATTTACAATGACTCCATTGGTTAAAAAATCGCTAGGAGCGGTTTCAAATACCCTTGCAGTGTTCCGAAAGGTAGCGTGAAAGACACTCGCGATAACGATGAGTCATTCTGGTATGTATGTTTGTTTGTGCAACGCAATTTCTGACAAAACTATCCGTAATGCTGTTCGTCAGCACCAGCCTCAATCTATGCAGCAACTACGCAAACTCGTTCCTATTGGGACAGACTGTGGTAAATGCATTCGTCAGGCGCGCGTCATTTTCGAGGAAGAGCAAGCTAAAATTCCTGACATGTATGAAGTAGCATAAAATGTAGGGTCGTTTTTTTGACTCTCCGCTTACCGGTTCTACACTTTAAGAACTGGAGCGGAGGAGCATGTCATGAAAGGCGATAAAAAAGTCATTACACACCTGAATAAGTTATTGGGCAACGAGCTGGTAGCCATTAACCAATATTTTCTTCATGCCCGAATGTTTAAAAACTGGGGCTTAACCCGTCTTAACGATCACGAATATCATGAGTCTATTGACGAAATGAAGCACGCTGATCGCTACATTGAACGTATCCTGTTTCTTGAAGGCATTCCGAATTTACAGGATTTGGGTAAGTTAAATATTGGTGAAGATGTCGAAGAGATTTTACGTTCTGATCTTCAACTTGAGTTGGATGGTGCAAAGAGTCTGCGCGAGGCGATTGCCTATGCCGATTCGGTGCATGACTACGTCAGCAGGGATTTAATGATAGAAATTCTTGCTGATGAAGAAGGGCACATCGACTGGTTAGAAACTGAGTTGGATTTGATTTCACGCCTTGGTATACAAAACTATCTTCAAGCTCAGTTGAAAGCTGAGTAACATGGCATCATAAATCTGTTATGTGCACTATAGCCTAACTCCGGCCGGACTCAGACACATCGCCCGGCCGCGTTTAAAATCATTTCATCCTGCTTATTGCTTCCTCAGCCAATTTGCGTATAATGCGCGAGCTTACCAAAACAAGGTAAGCCTGATTCAATCAGAATCAGGGGTTAATATTCATTTATTGACCAAAACAATACTCCCGATATGGGGGTTATGTGCTAACGATTACACTCCCCCATCAATCGAAATGGGTGTGAGGAGTAATTATTTACGTTTATAAATAATTGGAGCTCTGGTCTCATGCAGAACCAAAGAATCCGTATCCGCCTGAAAGCGTTTGATCATCGTTTGATTGATCAATCAACTGCGGAAATCGTCGAGACTGCTAAGCGCACTGGTGCGCAAGTACGTGGTCCGATCCCGCTGCCGACCCGCAAAGAGCGCTTTACCGTTCTGATTTCTCCGCACGTCAATAAAGATGCGCGCGATCAGTACGAGATTCGCACTCACAAGCGTCTGGTTGACATCGTTGAGCCAACCGAGAAAACCGTTGATGCTCTGATGCGTCTGGATCTGGCTGCTGGTGTAGACGTGCAGATCAGCCTGGGTTAATCAGGTCATTGAGCGATTGAGAGGTTGAAACAATGATTGGTTTAGTCGGTAAAAAAGTGGGTATGACCCGTATCTTCACTGAAGATGGCGTATCTATCCCTGTAACCGTTATCGAAATTGAAGCAAACCGCGTCACTCAGGTTAAAGACCTGGCTAACGACGGTTACCGCGCTGTGCAAGTAACTACTGGTGCTAAAAAAGCAAACCGTGTTACCAAGCCAGAAGCAGGTCACTTTGCTAAAGCTGGCGTAGAAGCTGGCCGTACTCTGCGTGAATTCCGTCTGTCTGAAGGCGAAGAGTTCACTGTAGGTCAGAGCATCAGTGTTGAAATTTTCGCGGACGTTAAAAAAGTAGACGTTACTGGTACATCTAAAGGTAAAGGTTTTGCTGGCACAGTTAAGCGCTGGAACTTCCGTACCCAGGATGCTACCCACGGTAACTCCTTGTCCCACCGCGTTCCGGGTTCTATCGGTCAGAACCAGACTCCGGGCAAAGTGTTCAAAGGCAAGAAAATGGCAGGCCAGCTGGGTAACGAACGTGTAACTGTTCAGAGCCTGGACGTAGTGCGTGTTGACGCTGAGCGCAACCTGCTGCTGGTTAAAGGTGCTGTACCGGGAGCTACCGGTAGCGACCTGATCGTTAAACCAGCTGTGAAGGCGTGAGGAGATAGCAATGGAATTAGTATTGAAAGACGCGCAAAGCGCGCTGACTGTTTCCGAAACTACCTTCGGTCGTGATTTCAACGAAGCGCTGGTACACCAGGTTGTTGTTGCTTATGCAGCAGGTGCCCGTCAAGGTACTCGCGCCCAGAAGACCCGTGCTGAAGTAACTGGTTCCGGTAAAAAACCTTGGCGTCAGAAAGGTACTGGCCGTGCGCGTTCTGGTTCTATCAAGAGCCCGATCTGGCGTTCCGGTGGTGTGACCTTCGCTGCTAAGCCTCAGGACCACAGTCAGAAAGTTAACAAAAAGATGTACCGCGGCGCGCTGAAAAGCATTCTGTCCGAACTGGTACGTCAAGATCGTCTGATCGTTGTCGAGAAGTTCTCTGTAGAAGCACCGAAAACTAAGTTGCTTGCTCAGAAACTGAAAGAAATGGCACTGGAAGACGTGCTGATCATTACCGGTGAACTGGATGAAAATCTGTTCCTGGCTGCGCGTAACCTGTACAAGGTTGACGTGCGTGATGCAGCTGCAATCGATCCAGTTAGCCTGATCGCCTTCGACAAAGTCGTTATGACTGCTGACGCAGTCAAGCAAGTTGAGGAGATGCTGGCATGATCCGTGAAGAACGTCTGCTGAAAGTACTGCGCGCGCCGCACGTATCTGAAAAAGCATCTACCGCGATGGAAAAAACTAACACCATCGTTCTCAAAGTTGCTAAAGACGCGACTAAAGCAGAGATCGTTGCTGCTGTCGAGAAACTGTTCGAAGTAGAAGTTAAAGACGTAAACACCCTGGTAGTTAAGGGTAAAGTTAAGCGTCACGGACAGCGTATTGGTCGTCGTAGCGACTGGAAAAAAGCTTACGTCACCCTGAAAGAAGGCCAGAATCTGGACTTCATCGGCGGCGCTGAGTAAGTCGGAGGAGAAAGACAATGGCAGTTGTTAAATGTAAACCGACATCTCCGGGTCGTCGCCACGTTGTTAAAGTGGTTAACCCTGAGCTGCACAAGGGCAAACCTTATGCCCCGTTGCTGGAAAAGAACAGCAAATCCGGTGGCCGTAACAACAATGGCCGCATCACTACCCGTCACATTGGTGGTGGTCATAAACAGCAATATCGTCTGATTGACTTTAAACGCAATAAAGATGGTATTCCTGCGGTTGTTGAGCGTCTGGAGTATGATCCGAACCGTTCCGCGAATATCGCGCTGGTTCTGTACAAAGACGGCGAACGCCGTTACATCCTGGCGCCGAAAGGCCTGAAAGCCGGCGACCAGATCCAATCTGGCGTTGATGCTGCGATTAAAGCGGGTAACACCCTGCCGATGCGTAACATTCCTGTCGGTTCAACGGTTCACAACGTAGAAATGAAACCAGGTAAAGGCGGCCAGTTGGCTCGTTCTGCTGGTGCTTACGTTCAGATCGTTGCTCGTGACGGTTCTTACGTTACCCTGCGTCTGCGTTCTGGCGAAATGCGTAAAGTCGAATCCGACTGCCGCGCTACGCTGGGCGAAGTTGGCAACGCTGAGCACATGCTGCGCGTTCTGGGTAAAGCCGGTGCTGCACGCTGGCGTGGTGTTCGTCCTACCGTTCGCGGTACGGCAATGAACCCAGTCGACCACCCACACGGTGGTGGTGAAGGTCGTAACTTTGGTAAGCACCCGGTTAGTCCGTGGGGCGTTCAGACCAAAGGTAAGAAGACCCGCAGCAACAAGCGTACTGATAAATTTATCGTACGTCGCCGTACTAAATAATCTTAGAGGATAAACCATGCCACGTTCTCTCAAGAAAGGTCCATTTATTGACCTGCACTTGCTGAAGAAGGTAGAGAAAGCGGTGGAAAGCGGTGACAAGAAGCCTTTGCGCACTTGGTCCCGTCGTTCAACGATCTTTCCAAACATGATCGGTTTGACCATCGCTGTCCATAATGGTCGTCAGCACGTACCGGTGTTTGTTTCCGATGAAATGGTCGGTCACAAGCTGGGTGAATTCGCGCCGACTCGTACTTATCGCGGCCATGCGGCCGACAAAAAGGCCAAGAAGCGCTAAGGTAGGAGGAAGAGATGGAAACTATCGCTAAACATCGCCACGCTCGTTCTTCTGCTCAAAAGGTTCGCCTGGTGGCAGACCTGATTCGCGGTAAGAAAGTGTCGCAAGCTCTGGAAGTTCTGACCTACACCAACAAGAAAGCTGCTGGTCTGGTTAAAAAAGTGCTGGAGTCTGCTATTGCTAACGCAGAACACAACGATGGCGCTGACATTGATGATCTGAAAGTCGCGAAAATCTTCGTTGACGAAGGCCCAAGCATGAAGCGCATTATGCCGCGTGCTAAAGGTCGTGCGGATCGCATCCTGAAGCGTACCAGCCACATTACTGTGGTTGTGTCCGATCGCTGAGACTCTGGAGACTAGCAATGGGTCAGAAAGTACATCCTAATGGTATTCGCCTGGGTATTGTCAAACCTTGGAACTCTACCTGGTATGCGAATACCAAAGAATTCGCTGACAACCTGGACAGCGACTTTAAAGTTCGTAAATACCTGACGAAGGAACTGGAGAAGGCTTCCGTTTCTCGTATCGTTATCGAACGTCCGGCAAAAAGCATCCGTGTGACTATTCACACTGCTCGCCCGGGTATCGTGATCGGTAAGAAAGGTGAAGATGTTGAAAAACTGCGTAAAGTCGTAGCGGATATCGCTGGCGTACCTGCACAGATCAACATCGCAGAAGTTCGTAAACCTGAACTGGACGCAAAACTGGTTGCTGACAGCATCACTTCTCAGCTGGAGCGTCGTGTGATGTTCCGTCGTGCTATGAAGCGTGCGGTACAGAATGCCATGCGTCTGGGCGCTAAAGGTATTAAAGTTGAAGTAAGTGGCCGTCTTGGCGGCGCTGAAATCGCGCGTACCGAATGGTACCGTGAAGGTCGTGTTCCGTTGCATACACTGCGTGCGGATATCGACTACAACACCTCCGAAGCGCACACCACTTATGGTGTTATCGGTGTGAAAGTGTGGATCTTCAAAGGTGAGATCCTGGGTGGTATGGCTGCCGTTGAACAACCGGAAAAACCGGCTGCTCAACCTAAAAAGCAGCAGCGTAAAGGCCGCAAGTAAGGAGAGTCGCTGATGTTACAACCAAAGCGTACAAAATTCCGTAAGGTGCACAAGGGCCGCAACCGTGGTCTGGCGCAGGGTACGGATGTTAGCTTCGGCACTTTCGGTCTGAAAGCTGTTGGCCGCGGTCGCCTGACTGCTCGTCAAATCGAAGCTGCACGTCGTGCCATGACCCGTGCTGTTAAGCGTCAAGGTAAGATCTGGATCCGTGTATTCCCGGACAAACCGATCACCGAGAAACCGCTTGAAGTTCGTATGGGTAAAGGTAAAGGTAACGTGGAATATTGGGTTGCCTTGATTCAGCCAGGTAAAGTCCTGTACGAAATGGACGGTGTGCCGGAAGAGTTAGCCCGTGAGGCATTCCAACTGGCAGCAGCGAAACTGCCTATCAAAACCACCTTTGTAACTAAGACGGTGATGTAATGAAAGCAAATGAGCTGCGTGAAAAAAGCGTCGAAGAGCTGAACACTGAACTGCTCGGCCTGCTGCGCGAGCAATTTAACCTGCGTATGCAGGCTGCCAGTGGTCAGTTGCAACAGACTCACCTGGTAAAACAAGTGCGTCACAATATTGCACGTGTTAAGACTTTACTGACTGAGAAGGCGGGTGCGTAATGACCGATAAAATCCGTACTCTGCAAGGTCGTGTTGTAAGCGACAAAATGGAGAAATCCATGGTTGTTGCTATCGAACGTTTTGTGAAACACCCGCTTTACGGTAAATTCATCAAGCGTACGACTAAGCTGCACGTACATGACGAGAACAATGAATGCGGTATCGGTGACGTGGTTGAAATCCGCGAATGCCGCCCGCTGTCCAAAACTAAGTCTTGGACACTTGTTCGCGTTGTAGAGAAAGCGATTCTGTAATAAAGTAGCGCTCTTCTCTTATGATAAACGGCTCTGCAAAGGGCCGTTTATTTTTTCTACCCATACCAAGGAAGCGGTGTTATAATGCTGCGCCCTCAATTATGGGGTATTTAATGGCCCGAAAGGGTCCTAGAGTAGTAGTTGACAAGCGGAGCACTAAAATGATCCAAGAACAGACTATGCTGAATGTGGCCGATAATTCCGGTGCACGTCGCGTAATGTGTATCAAGGTTCTAGGTGGCTCGCACCGTCGCTACGCAGGCGTCGGCGATATCATCAAAATTACCATCAAGGAAGCAATTCCTCGCGGTAAGGTGAAAAAAGGCGATGTTCTGAAGGCGGTAGTGGTGCGCACCAAGAAGGGTGTTCGTCGCCCGGACGGTTCTGTCATTCGCTTCGATGGCAATGCTTGCGTTATTTTAAACAATAACAGCGAACAGCCTATCGGTACGCGTATTTTTGGGCCGGTAACTCGTGAACTGCGTAATGAGAAGTTCATGAAAATTATCTCTCTGGCACCAGAAGTACTTTAAGGAGCGAATCATGGCAGCGAAAATCCGTCGTGATGACGAAGTTATCGTGCTAACCGGCAAAGATAAAGGTAAGCGCGGTAAAGTAAAAAATGTCCTGTCTGCTAGTAAGGTCATTGTTGAAGGTATTAACCTGGTTAAAAAACATCAGAAGCCGGTTCCGGCCCTGAACCAACCAGGTGGCATCGTTGAAAAAGAAGCTGCAATTCAAGTTTCTAACGTTGCAATCTTCAATGCGGCAACTGGTAAGGCTGACCGTGTAGGCTTTAGATTCGAAGACGGCAAAAAAGTCCGTTTCTTTAAATCTAACAGCGAAACTATCAAGTAATTTGGAGTAGTACGATGGCGAAACTGCATGATTACTACAAAGACGAAGTAGTTAAAAAACTCATGACTGAGTTTAACTACAATTCTGTCATGCAAGTCCCTCGGGTCGAGAAGATCACCCTGAATATGGGTGTTGGTGAAGCGATCGCTGACAAGAAACTGCTGGATAACGCAGCAGCTGATCTGGCAGCAATCTCCGGTCAAAAACCGTTGATCACCAAAGCACGCAAATCTGTTGCAGGCTTCAAAATCCGTCAGGGCTATCCGATCGGCTGTAAAGTAACTCTGCGTGGCGAACGCATGTGGGAGTTCCTTGAGCGTCTGATTTCCATTGCTGTACCGCGTATTCGTGACTTCCGTGGCTTGTCTGCCAAGTCATTCGATGGTCGTGGTAACTACAGCATGGGTGTGCGTGAGCAGATCATCTTCCCGGAAATCGACTACGATAAAGTCGATCGCGTTCGTGGTTTGGACATTACCATTACCACTACTGCGAAATCCGATGATGAAGGCCGTGCGCTGTTGGCCGCCTTTAACTTCCCATTCCGCAAGTAAGGTAGGGTTACTAATGGCTAAGCAATCCATGAAAGCACGCGAAGTTGTTCGTGTGAAACTGGCTGAAAAATACCGCGCTAAACGCGAGGAATTGAAAGCTATCATCTCTGGTGTGAACTCATCCGACGAAGATCGTTGGGATGCAGTTCTTAAGCTGCAGACTCTGCCGCGTGATTCCAGCCCGTCTCGTCAGCGTAACCGCTGCCGCCAAACTGGTCGTCCGCACGCTTTCCTGCGGAAGTTCGGGTTGAGCCGTATCAAGGTCCGTGAAGCCGCTATGCGCGGTGAAATTCCGGGTCTGAAAAAGGCTAGCTGGTAATTGTCACCAATTGAATCACGGGAGTAAAGACAGATGAGCATGCAAGATCCGATCGCGGATATGCTGACCCGTATCCGTAACGGTCAAGCCGCGAACAAAGTTGCGGTCACCATGCCTTCCTCCAAGCTGAAAGTGGCAATTGCCAACGTGCTGAAGGAAGAAGGTTACATTGAAGATTTCAAAATCGAAGGCGACACCAAGCCAGTTCTGGAATTAGAACTTAAATATTTCCAGGGCAAGGCTGTGGTAGAAAGCATTCAGCGAGTAAGCCGTCCAGGTCTGCGCATCTATAAAAGAAAAGATGAGCTGCCAAAAGTTATGGCCGGTTTGGGTATCGCAGTTGTTTCTACCTCTAAAGGTGTTATGACTGATCGTGCAGCTCGCCAGGCTGGTCTTGGTGGCGAGATTATCTGCTACGTAGCTTAATCGGGAGGAAAAATGTCTCGTGTTGCAAAAGCACCCGTCGTCATTCCTGCCGGCGTAGAGGTAAAACTCAACGGTCAGGATATTTCGATTAAGGGTAAAAACGGCGAGCTGAGTCGTAAGATCCACGATGCTGTTGAAGTGAAACAAGCTGACAACGCTCTGACTTTCGCCCCGCGCGAAGGTTTCGTTGACGGATGGGCCCAAGCGGGCACCACTCGCGCTCTGTTGAACGCAATGGTTATCGGTGTTACCGAAGGCTTCACTAAGAAGCTGCAACTGGTTGGTGTTGGTTACCGTGCTGCTGTTAAAGGCAATGTGGTTAACCTGTCTCTTGGGTTCTCTCACCCAGTAGACCACGCACTGCCGGCAGGTATTACTGCAGAATGCCCAAGCCAAACTGAAATCGTACTGAAAGGTGCTGATAAGCAGGTTATTGGTCAGGTTGCTGCGGAATTACGCGCCTACCGTCGTCCTGAGCCTTACAAAGGCAAGGGTGTCCGTTACGCCGACGAAGTCGTGCGTACCAAAGAGGCTAAGAAGAAGTAAGGTAACACTATGGATAAGAAAGCAGCTCGTATCCGTCGTGCGACCCGCGCACGCCGCAAGCTCCAGGAACTGGGTGCGACGCGTCTGGTGGTACATCGTACTCCACGCCATATTTATGCGCAGGTCATTGCACCGAACGGTTCTGAAGTCCTGGTAGCCGCTTCTACTGTAGAAAAAGCTATCGCTGAACAACTGAAGTCTACCGGTAATAAAGACGCAGCAAGCGCAATAGGTAAAGCTATTGCAGAGCGCGCGTTAGAAAAAGGCATCAAAGATGTCTCTTTTGACCGTTCCGGTTTCCAATATCATGGTCGAGTCCAAGCACTGGCAGATGCTGCCCGTGAAGCTGGCCTTCAGTTCTAAGGTAGAGGTGTAAGATGGCTCACATCGAGAAACAAGCTGGCGAACTGCAGGAAAAGCTGATCGCGGTAAATCGCGTATCTAAAACCGTTAAAGGTGGTCGTATTTTCAGCTTCACCGCACTGACTGTAGTGGGTGATGGCAACGGCCGCGTAGGTTTTGGTTACGGTAAAGCTCGCGAAGTTCCAGCAGCGATCCAGAAAGCGATGGAAAAAGCCCGTCGCAATATGATGAATGTCGCGCTGAACAACGGCACCCTGCAGCACCCAGTTAAAGGTGCTCACACGGGGTCTCGTGTGTTCATGCAGCCAGCTTCCGAAGGTACCGGTATTATCGCCGGTGGTGCAATGCGCGCCGTTTTGGAAGTTGCAGGGGTTCACAACGTATTGGCTAAAGCCTATGGTTCCACTAACCCAATTAACGTGGTTCGTGCAACGATTGATGGTTTGGCCAACATGAAGTCCCCGGAAATGGTCGCTGCCAAGCGTGGTAAATCCGTTGAAGAAATTCTGGGGTAATGACCGTGGCAAAGACTATTAAAATCACTCAAACCCGTAGTGCAATCGGTCGTCTGCCGAAACATAAGGCGACACTGCTTGGCCTGGGTCTGCGTCGTATTGGTCATACTGTTGAACGTGAGGATACTCCTGCGGTTCGTGGTATGGTCAACGCGGTTTCCTACATGGTTAAAGTGGAGGAGTAACAGATGCGTTTAAATACTCTGTCTCCGGCCGAAGGTGCTAAACACGCACCGAAGCGTTTAGGTCGTGGTATCGGTTCTGGCCTGGGCAAAACTGGCGGTCGTGGTCACAAAGGTCAGAAATCTCGTTCTGGCGGTGGCGTACGTCGTGGTTTTGAAGGTGGTCAGATGCCTTTATACCGTCGTCTGCCGAAATTTGGTTTTACTTCTCGCAAAGCAATGATCACATCAGAAGTTCGTCTGTCTGATCTTGCTAAAGTAGAAGGCGACGTAGTTGACCTGAATACGCTGAAAGCCGCTAATGTTATTGGCATTCAGATTGAATTCGCGAAAGTGATTCTGTCTGGTGAAGTTGCTCGTCCGGTAACGATTCGTGGTCTGCGTGTCACTAAAGGTGCTCGTGCTGCTATCGAAGCTGCTGGCGGTAAAATTGAGGAATAAGTAGCAGATGGCCAAACAACCAGGATTAGATTTTCAGAGTGCTAAAGGCGGAGTTGGTGAACTGAAGCGCAGACTTTTGTTTGTTATCGGTGCGCTGATTGTTTTCCGTATTGGCTCTTTTATTCCGATTCCTGGTATTGATGCCACTGTGCTTGCCAAATTGCTTGAACAGCAGCGAGGCACCATCATTGAAATGTTTAACATGTTCTCTGGTGGTGCTCTCAGCCGTGCTTCTATCTTTGCTCTGGGTATTATGCCGTATATTTCGGCGTCGATTATTATCCAGTTGCTGACGGTGGTTCATCCAGCGTTGGCTGAAATAAAGAAAGAAGGGGAAGCTGGCCGTCGTAAGATCAGCCAGTATACCCGCTACGGTACCTTGGTATTGGCTATATTCCAGTCGATCGGTATTGCTACTGGTCTGCCGAATATGCCTGGAATGCAAGACTTGGTGATAAATCCAGGTTTTGCTTTCTACTTTACCGCTGTTGTGAGTCTGGTCACTGGGACAATGTTCCTGATGTGGCTGGGAGAACAGATTACGGAACGTGGTATTGGTAACGGTATCTCGATCATAATCTTTGCTGGTATCGTTGCGGGGCTACCGCCGGCCATTGGCCATACCATCGAGCAAGCTCGGCAAGGCGACCTGCACTTCCTCCTGTTGCTGTTGGTTGCAGTTTTAGTGTTTGCAGTAACCTTCTTCGTTGTTTTCATTGAGCGTGGTCAACGTCGTATCGTCGTTAATTATGCAAAACGTCAACAAGGTCGTCGTGTTTATGCAGCACAGAGTACGCATTTACCGCTGAAGGTGAATATGGCTGGGGTTATTCCCGCAATTTTCGCTTCCAGTATTATTCTGTTCCCTGCCACGATTGCATCCTGGTTTGGGGGCGGTACCGGTTGGAACTGGCTGACAACTATTTCGCTGTATTTGCAGCCCGGACAACCGCTTTATGTGTTACTCTATGCGTCTGCAATCATCTTCTTCTGTTTCTTCTACACTGCGTTGGTTTTCAACCCGCGTGAAACAGCAGATAACCTGAAGAAGTCCGGTGCATTCGTGCCAGGAATTCGTCCGGGAGAGCAAACGGCGAAATATATCGATAAAGTGATGACTCGCCTGACTCTGATTGGTGCGATGTATATTACTTTTATCTGCCTGATCCCGGAGTTTATGCGTGACGCAATGAAAGTACCTTTCTATTTCGGGGGTACATCTTTATTGATCGTTGTTGTCGTCATCATGGACTTTATGGCTCAAGTGCAAACTCTGATGATGTCGAGTCAATATGAGTCTGCATTGAAGAAAGCAAACCTGAAAGGCTATAACCGTTAATTAGGTGAGCTTGAGAAGTTACGGAGAGTAAAAATGAAAGTTCGTGCTTCCGTCAAGAAATTATGTCGTAACTGTAAGATTGTTAAGCGTAACGGTGTCGTTCGTGTGATCTGCAGTGCCGAACCGAAGCATAAACAGCGTCAAGGCTGATTATCTCGCATATTTTTCTTGCAAAGTTGGATTGAGCTGGCTAGATTAGCCAGCCAATCTTTTGTATGTAACTGCAACATTATTTGAGTATCCTGAAAACGGGCTTTTCAGAATGGTGTTGCTGTATAAAATTGTAGGAGTGCATAGTGGCCCGTATAGCAGGCATTAACATTCCTGATCATAAACATACCGTTATTGCGTTAACGTCGATTTTCGGTATCGGTAAAACCCGTTCGCAGGCTATTTGTGCTGCAACAGGTATTGCCGAAGATGTTAAGATCAGTGAGCTGTCTGAAGAGCAAATCGATAAGCTGCGTGACGAAGTTGCCAAGTTTGTTGTAGAAGGTGATCTGCGTCGTGAAGTTACCCTGAGCATCAAGCGTCTTATGGACCTTGGTACTTATCGTGGTTTGCGTCATCGTCGTGGTCTGCCGGTTCGCGGTCAGCGTACCAAGACTAACGCCCGTACCCGTAAGGGTCCGCGCAAACCGATCAAGAAATAATCGGGGTGATTGAATAATGGCAAAGGCACCTATTCGTGCACGTAAGCGTGTAAGAAAGCAAGTCTCTGACGGTGTGGCTCATATCCATGCTTCTTTCAACAACACCATCGTAACCATTACTGATCGTCAGGGTAATGCGCTGGGTTGGGCAACTGCCGGTGGTTCCGGCTTCCGTGGTTCTCGTAAATCTACGCCGTTCGCTGCTCAGGTAGCTGCAGAACGTTGCGCAGAGGCCGTGAAAGAGTACGGTATTAAGAACCTGGAAGTTATGGTTAAAGGACCTGGTCCGGGCCGTGAGTCTACTATCCGCGCATTGAACGCGGCTGGTTTCCGCATCACTAATATTACTGATGTGACTCCGATCCCTCATAACGGTTGTCGTCCGCCGAAAAAGCGCCGCGTATAACGCCGCTTTTAGGATTGTTGGAGAAAGAAAATGGCAAGATATTTGGGTCCTAAGCTCAAGCTGAGCCGTCGTGAAGGCACCGACCTGTTCCTGAAGTCTGGTGTTCGTGCGATCGATTCCAAGTGTAAAATTGAACAAGCTCCTGGCCAGCACGGTGCGCGTAAACCGCGTCTGTCTGACTATGGTGTACAGTTGCGTGAAAAGCAAAAAGTTCGCCGTATCTACGGTGTTCTGGAGCGTCAGTTCCGTAACTATTATAAAGAAGCTGCACGTCTGAAAGGCAACACAGGTGCAAACCTGCTGCAACTGCTTGAAGGTCGTCTGGACAACGTTGTTTATCGTATGGGTTTTGGTGCCACTCGTGCTGAAGCACGTCAAATGGTAAGCCATAAAGCTATCATGGTAAACGGTCGCGTTGTTAGCATCGCTTCTTATCAGGTATCCCCGAATGACGTAGTCAGCATCCGTGAGAAAGCGAAAAAGCAATCTCGCGTGAAAGCCGCTCTGGAGCTGGCTGAACAGCGTGAAAAGCCAACTTGGCTGGAAGTTGATGCTGCCAAGATGGAAGGTGTGTTCAAACGTATTCCTGAACGTACCGATCTGTCTGCGGACATTAATGAACACCTGATCGTCGAGCTTTACTCCAAGTAAAGCTTAGTACCAAAGAGAGGACACAATGCAGGGTTCTGTGACAGAGTTTCTAAAACCGCGCCTGGTTGATATCGAGCAAGTGAGTTCGACGCACGCCAAGGTGACCCTTGAGCCATTAGAGCGGGGCTTCGGCCATACTCTTGGCAACGCACTGCGCCGTATTCTGCTTTCATCCATGCCAGGTTGCGCGGTGACCGAGGTTGAGATTGATGGTGTACTGCATGAGTACAGCACCAAAGAAGGCGTACAGGAAGATATCCTGGAAATCCTGCTCAACCTGAAAGGGCTGGCGGTGAGAGTTCAAGGCAAAGATGAAGTTATTCTTACCCTGAATAAATCTGGCATTGGCCCTGTGACTGCAGCCGACATCATCCATGATGGTGATGTCGAAATCGTCAAGCCGCAGCACTTAATTTGCCATCTGACCGATGAGAACGCATCTATTAGCATGCGTATCAAAGTTCAACGTGGTCGTGGTTATGTGCCGGCATCTGCCCGTATTCATACGGAAGAAGATGAGCGCCCGATTGGTCGTCTGTTAGTTGATGCTTGCTACAGCCCTGTAGAGCGTATTGCCTACAATGTTGAAGCGGCTCGTGTAGAACAGCGTACTGACTTGGACAAGCTAGTCATCGAAATGGAAACCAATGGCACGATCGATCCTGAAGAGGCGATCCGCCGTGCGGCTACCATTCTGGCTGAACAACTTGAAGCTTTTGTTGACTTACGTGATGTTCGTCAACCAGAAGTTAAAGAAGAGAAACCAGAATTCGATCCGATCCTGCTGCGCCCTGTTGACGATCTGGAATTGACTGTCCGCTCTGCTAACTGCCTTAAGGCAGAGGCTATCCACTACATCGGTGATCTGGTACAGCGTACCGAGGTTGAGCTGCTTAAAACGCCTAACCTGGGTAAAAAATCTCTTACTGAGATTAAAGACGTACTGGCTTCCCGTGGTCTGTCTCTGGGCATGCGCCTGGAAAACTGGCCACCGGCAAGCATTGCTGATGAGTAACCAGATCACAGGTTAAGGTTTTACTGAGAAGGATAAGGTCATGCGCCATCGTAAGAGTGGTCGTCAACTGAACCGTAACAGCAGCCATCGTCAGGCTATGTTCCGTAACATGGCTAGTTCTTTGGTTCGTCATGAAATCATCAAGACGACCCTGCCGAAAGCGAAAGAGCTGCGTCGCGTTGTTGAACCGCTGATTACTCTTGCCAAGACCGACAGCGTTGCTAATCGTCGTCTGGCATTCGCCCGTACTCGTGATAACGAGATCGTGGCAAAACTGTTTAATGAACTGGGCCCGCGTTTCGCGAGCCGTGCCGGTGGTTACACTCGTATTCTGAAGTGTGGCTTCCGTGCTGGTGACAATGCGCCGATGGCATACATCGAGCTCGTTGATCGCTCAGTCTCTCAGACAGAAGAAGTTGCTACTGCAGAGTAATCTGTAAGAGCATAAAAAAACCGGGGAAACCCGGTTTTTTTACATCTGAAAGAAACTAAGCTCCATTAATGCAAACAGGTAAGAGATTGCCATGTGGTTGATTGATGAGTTAGTTGAAAAACATATCCGCAAGGCTCAGGAAGACGGTGTTTTTGACAATCTTTCAGGTTCCGGTAGCCCTTTGATTCTTGATGATGATAGCGGCATACCACAGGAACTAAGAACCGTCTATCGGCTACTCAAGAATTCTGGCTATTTGCCTGTAGAACTTCAAGAAAGGAAAGATGCTTTACAACTAACCGACTTTCTTGAAACGATATCCCGCGATTCGCCTGAATACGAGAAAGCCTCTCGACGCTTGCGTATGTTGGAAATGAGCTTGCAGCAGAAAGGAATCAATACTGATTTTCTACATCAGGAATACAAAACACAGCTCAATGAAAAGTTCTAGCTGCCAGAAGAATTCTCCGGATTGCTATTCTCATCTTTCCATTTCGGCTATATACTCCGCCTGGTTTATTGATACATATACAGCTTATTAACCCAACTTTCTTAGGAGTGATGATGACCACATATCGTCATAAGCGTGGGAAAATTCAGGACAACGCCATTGAGGCACTGTTACATGACCCATTATTTCGCCAACGTATTGAAGTGAATGAAAAAGGGAAAGGAAGTTATCGTAGAAAAGAAAAACATGTGAAGAAAGGTAGTTGGGAGGCCAGCGGTAAGCAATCAAGTGATTATTTACCTCTGGCCTTTCTGCTTTTTGTGTAGCGAAAGTAAGAATTAATAAAAACTCAGTTCTTATTGCTTAGGCTGCTGTTCTTTCAATAAGTCGCGAATCTCAGCTAACAGTTTCTCTTCAGCACTAGGCTTCGGCGGTGCGGCAGGTGCATCTTCCTGTTTGCGGCGTAGCTTGTTCATGAGTTTGATTGCCATAAAGATCGCGAAAGCGACGATGATAAAGTCGAAAATATTTTGAATGAAAGCGCCATAGTTCATGACAACGGCGGGAATTTCGCCTTGGGCATCACGGAGAATTAGGCTGAATTGTTTAAAATCGACCCCGCCAATCAAAAGCCCAAGTGGCGGCATAATAATATCTGAGACCAGCGAAGAGACAATTTTGCCGAAAGCAGCACCAATAATGACACCCACCGCCAAATCGACAACGTTGCCACGCATGGCAAACTCTCTGAATTCTTTGATGATGCTCATATCCGTTCTCCTTGCCAAAAATATAAATTAATTCTAACCAATAGCCATATCTTTGCCAGATTATTGATTTGCGATGAATCTGTTCCTACATTACAAAAAGAAGGGACTGGGTTGAAATAATCGTTCAACATCAGGTACAAACTTTTTGTCAGCTAGGAACATGATGACATGATCGCCTTGCTCGATTTTGCTATTTGCATTGGCAATGATGACGTCATCACCGCGAACAATTGCGCCGATAGTGGTACCAGGCGGAAGCTTAATATCTTCGATCATTCTTCCGACAACTTTCGATGTGCCTTCATCACCGTGGGCGATGGCCTCGATTGCTTCGGCCACACCACGGCGTAAGGAGGATACGCTAACGATATCCGCTTTACGGACATGGCTGAGTAGCGCAGAAATTGTTGCCTGTTGTGGGGAGATAGCGACATCAATAACGCTACCCTGGACCAGATCGACATAAGCCCGGCGTTGGATGAGCACCATTACTTTTTTCGCACCCATACGTTTGGCCAGCATCGCTGACATAATATTCGCTTCGTCATCATTGGTAATGGCGATGAATACATCAATCTGCTCAATATGTTCTTCGGCAAGGAGCTCCTGATCTGAAGCATCGCCGTGAAATACCACCGTATTTTGCAGAAGCTCAGCCAGCTCTGCGGCACGATCTGCATTTCTTTCTATCAACTTGATGCTGTAGTCTTTTTCTAACCGCTGGGCTAACCCTGCACCGACGTTACCTCCGCCAACGATCATGATCCTTTTATACGGTTTCTCAAGGCGCTGCAATTCGCTCATCACTGCGCGAATATGTTGGGAGGCAGCAACAAAAAACACTTCGTCGCCGGCTTCGATGATAGTGGAACCCTGTGGGCGAATTGGACGATCGTGACGGAAAATAGCCGCAACGCGGGTATCTACATGGGGAATGTGTTCACGGAGAGAGGTGAGGGCATTACCAACCAATGGGCCGCCATAATAGGCATTAACCGCAGCAAGACTCACTTTGCCTTCAGCAAAGTTGACGACCTGAAGCGCTCCGGGATATTCGATCAGTTTGTAAATGTTATCGATCACCAACTGCTCTGGGGAGATCAGGTGATCGATGGGAACCGCTTCTGGTAAAAAAAGCTGTTCTGATTCACGGATGTATTCGGCAGCACGAATGCGAGCGATCCGGTTTGGTGTTTTGAAAAGCGAATAAGCAATCTGACAGGCCACCATATTCGTTTCATCTGAATTGGTAACGGCGACCAGCATATCCGCATCTTCAGCCCCTGCTTCACGTAGCACTCGTGGATGAGAGGCATAGCCAGTAACGACACGCAGATCAAACTTATCCTGAAGCTGACGTAACCGGTTTGCATCAGTATCAACGACAGTGATGTCGTTATTTTCCCCTGCTAGATTTTCTGCCAGTGTTCCACCGACCTGACCCGCGCCAAGGATGATAATTTTCATAATAAGCCATGCCGTTTATTGATTGCTGCCTGTTGCAGACAATACTGGGTTCAATATCAGTTTTTTACCAGCTTCGCATAAAAGAAACCATCGCCACCATCAGCATGAGGCAGCATCTGTATGCCTGGCAGTTCGCTTGTTCCTGTATCAACCAGTTTTGCATCGGCATGACGAGTCAGGAAATCCGTAACTTGTTGAGCGTTTTCTTGCGGCAAAATGGAGCAAGTGGCATAGACCATCGTGCCACCTGCTTTGAGATGTGGCCAAATGGCGTCAAGAATTTCTTTTTGCAGAGCAACCAACTCTTCGATATCTCTGTCCCGGCGTAGCCATTTGATGTCAGGATGACGACGAATCACGCCTGTGGCGGAACAAGGGGCATCTAACAGAATACGGTCAAACATACGCCCTTCACACCACGAATCGGGGTAACGCCCATCACCTTGTTTCACTTCTGCATGCATTTGTAATCGCAGTAAATTTTCTTTTACCCGACTTAGGCGCGCCTCATCAATATCGACGGCGAGCACGTGAGACTTTGGCGCAGCTTCTAAAATATGCGTCGTTTTTCCTCCGGGGGCAGCGCAGAGGTCGAGGATCTGCTCGCCATTTTGTGGAGCGAGCCAATAGACGCAGCCTTGAGCAGAAGCATCCTGCACCGTTGCCCATCCCTGTGAAAATCCCGGTAATTGATCGACTGCGCAGGGGGAAGCTAGCCGTATTGCATCAGAGTATTCAGCATGAGGAAATGCTTCGATTCCCTCTTGCGCCAGTAAATTTAAGTACGCTTCCCGCGTATGGTGTAACCGATTCACGCGTAGCCACATTGGAGGGCGCTGATTATTTGCCTCAACGATACTTTGCCAGTGATTTGGATAGGTATGCTCAAGACGTGTCAGCAACCAGCTTGGATGCAGGTAGTGAGATGAGTGAGTTGCCTCACGCTGGATGAGTTCTTCTTGTTGGCGCTGGAATTGGCGCAATACGCCATTAATCAGCCCCTTGAGCTGTGGTCGTTTGAGTGCCACAGCACCTTCTACCGTTTCTGCCAGAGCCGCATGTGGCGGGATTCGAGTGTAGTGCAGTTGGTAGATGCCTACCATGATGAGGTAATGCAGTGTGCGTTGTTTGCCTGTCAGAGGCTTTGCCATCAGTTGTTGAATACACCATTCCAACTGCGGTAAAACGCGTAATACGCCAAAGCAAAGCTCTTGCAAAAGTGCGCGATCTTTATCGGAGACTTCACGCTGATGAACGGGTAATAAGGCACTGAGCGACTGTCCCTGATCCAGAACCTGTCCCACCACTTTTGCGGCAATACTGCGTAAATTGTATGAGCTTTTCATGTGTTAGCGATGACGTATACGTAAAAAGAGAGGATATACCGGCATGACGCCGGTATGAAAAATAGATTAGTCCAGTGTATTACCGGGAACGAACCACTCACGACGTGAGTTAAGCAGATCCTGCGCACTCATCACTTTTTTACCTGCCGGCTGCAATTCCTGAATATTCAAGATACCAGCGGCTGTTGCCACCTGAATACCCTGTTTATCTGCCTGAAGGATGGTGCCGGGCAATGTACTATGTGTTGTCGTCATGACTTCGGCTTTCCAGACTTTCACCGGTTGTTCATCTACCGTGAAATAGCTGACAGGCCAAGGATTAAAAGCACGAATACAACGCTCAAGTTGCTCGGCAGATAACTGCCAGTTTAGACGAGCTTCTTCTTTGCTGAGCTTTTCTGCGTAGGTGGCAAGGGCGTCATTTTGTGCTTCAGCGACAGCGCTGCCATCAGCAAGTTGTTTTAGCGTTTCCAATAAGCCACGCGGTCCCAGCTCAGCAAGTTTATCGTACAACGTTGCGCTGGTATCTTGAGGCAGGATGGGGCACGAAATTTTGTGCAGCATTGCGCCCGTATCGAGTCCGACATCCATTTGCATGATCGTCACACCGGTTTCGCTATCCCCAGCCCACAGTGCACGCTGAATTGGCGCCGCACCACGCCAGAGAGGCAACAGGGAACCGTGGACATTAATGCAGCCAAGGCGCGGCATGGATAATATGGACTGCGGCAGAATTAAGCCGTAGGCGACAACGACCATAACATCGGCATTTAACGCCTGAACCATCGCCTGATTTTCTGCAGGTCGCAGAGATTTAGGCTGAAAAACGGGGATGCTATGTTGCTCTGCCAGTACTTTCACCGGACTGGGGGTGAGCTTGTTGCCCCTGCCTGCTGGGCGATCGGGCTGGGTGAAAACGCCAACGACCTCATGTCCTGATGATAAAAGCGCGTCAAGGTGACGCGCTGCAAAGTCAGGGGTGCCAGCAAAGATTATGCGTAAAGAATCAGACACGGTGCTTCCTGTCAGGATGAAAATTAGCGGGCTCGGCTATTCTGCTTAGCCAGTTTTTCCAGTTTTTGACGAATGCGCTGGCGTTTAAGCGGGGAAAGGTAATCGATAAACAGTTTCCCAACCAGATGATCCATTTCATGCTGGATACAAATGGCCAATAGCTCGCTTGCTTCAAGTTCGAACGTCTTACCTTCGCGATCCAATGCACGCACTTTTACATGCTCTGCACGAGGAACCAGCGCACGCGTTTCAGGGATTGACAGGCAACCCTCTTCGATACCCGTATCGCCGCTCTTTTCAATCAGCTCGGGATTGATTAGCACCAGCCGTTGGTCTCGTTCTTCAGAGACGTCAATGACAATGATACGCTGATGAATATCCACCTGTGTTGCGGCCAGCCCGATACCTTCTTCTTCGTACATGGTATCGAACATATCATCCACGATACGTTGAATATCTGCATTGACTTCTTTTACGGGCTGCGCAGTAATGCGGAGCCGCTCGTCTGGGAAATGTAATACCTGCAAAACTGCCATATATGTTTAGATCTGTATCTGAATAGTGAGAGAGTCTTAGCGCTCATTCTAGACATTTCCTGCCCCGATTGACAGCATCAGCACTGAATTGCTGAACATGGCGGAATAAGGGACGCTGATGCTATCAACGGAAATTTGGCTACGTATGACGGGTGTAAGGCACCTGGGTACCTTACGCGCTCGGGCTATTGTCAGAAAACTTATTGATTTAAATGTGTTCGATCATGAGAGCCTGAGCACGTTAGGCCTGTCTAATGATCAAATCGCACAATTCTGTTCCTATGATCGTAAGATCCTGGAAGAAACACTCAATTGGTTGTCTTATCCCAATCATCATATCGTGACGTGCGAAGATACCCTGTATCCTTTTCTGTTGAACAACATTCGTGATTTTCCACTGTTGCTTTTTGTGTCTGGTTCTCCAGAGCTATTGGCATCGCCACAAATATCGATTATTGGTAGCCGAGGCAGCAGTGCTTACGGTGAACGCTGGGGAGGATTTTTTGCTCAAGAACTTGCCGCAAATGACCTCACGGTGACAAGTGGGTTAGCAATTGGCATTGATGGCATTGCTCATCGTGCAGCTTTAGATGCAGGAGGGAGAACGATTGCCGTGTTGGGAAGCGGGCTGGAGAATATTTATCCCAAGCGGCACGCTAAGCTTGCTGAGCGTATTTGTGGCACTGGCGGTGCATTGGTCTCTGAATTTCCCCTCGCGATGCCGCCTTTCCCAACCAACTTTCCCAGAAGAAATCGCATCATTAGCGGATTAGGGTTGGGTGTTCTGGTCATTGAGGCGTCTATCCGCAGCGGGTCGCTGGTCACGGCGCGTTATGCTTTAGAGCAAGGACGGGAGGTTTTCGCTCTGCCAGGGCCAATCGGTAACCCTATGACAGAAGGAACGCACTGGTTGATCCAGCAAGGAGCCAGCTTGGTGACACATCCGAAGGATATTCTTGAGCAATTGGTGAGTGAGCTACAGTGGCTGCCAATGGAAAGCGGGCAAACTATTTCTAACGAAGAAGAGGATGGCGAATTGCCATTTGCCGATGTGTTGGCTAACGTAGGAGATGAGGTTACACCTGTTGACGTTGTCGCTGAACGTGCCGGCCAACCTGTGCCAGAGATAGTCACTAAGCTATTAGAGCTGGAGTTAGCAGGATGGATCGCAGCAGTACCCGGCGGCTATGTCCGATTAAGGAGGGCAGGCCATGTTCGACGTACTCATGTACTTGTTTGAGAGCTACATCCACAATGAAACTGAAATGCGTGTCGATCAGGATACGTTAACTGATGACCTCACCCGCGCTGGATTCGATCGTAACGATATCTATAGCGCGTTGAGTTGGCTGGAAAAATTGGCCGATATTCAGGAAGGGCAGACTGCACCGCTTTATTTGGCGAACGATCCGCTGGCTATGCGGATCTATACGCAGGATGAGGAAATGCGTCTTGATGCGGAATGTCGTGGCTTTTTATTGTTCCTTGAGCAAATTCAGGTTCTGAATCTTGAAACGCGCGAGATGGTCATCGAACGTGTCATGGCGTTGGAAACGCAGGAGTTTGATCTGGAAGATCTGAAGTGGGTCATCCTCATGGTGCTTTTCAATGTGCCTGGCTGTGAGAATGCCTATCAGCAAATGGAAGAATTACTCTTTGAGGTCAATGACGGTTATGTGCAATAGCCAGAGGGATAACATTTCGAATGGCTAAGCCCGTACTGTTTGCTGAAAAAAAACAGGAAATATGTCCAGACTGTGGGTCAGTGCTGGTTATTCGTTCTGGTCGGCACGGCCCGTTTCTTGGCTGTTCTGCGTATCCAGAATGCGAATTCATTCGCCCGCTGAAAGCGCAGGCTGATGGACATATCGTCAAAGTGTTGGATGGGCAGCAATGCCCACTTTGTCAGTCGACATTGGTATTAAGGCAAGGCCGTTATGGGATGTTCATCGGCTGTGGCAATTACCCTGAATGCCATCATACCGAGACGATCGATCGCCCTGATGAAACGGCGATTCGATGTCCACAGTGTAATGAAGGCACGCTGCTACAGCGTAAGTCTCGCTACGGTAAGGTATTTCATTCTTGTGATCGCTATCCCGGTTGTCAGTTTACGTTAAACCATAAGCCGATCGCGGGTGAATGTCCTTCTTGCCATTACGCCTTATTGTTTGAGAAAAAAACGGCACAAGGTACCAAGCTATTTTGTGCCAGTAAATTATGTGGAAAGCCGGTAGCGGCAGAAGAAGTTGATAAGAATGAGTGATGTCTCTGATGAACTGATGATTCCTGTTTTACGGGAATTACATAATGAACAGGTTATTGCGTACCCGACTGAGGCGGTATTTGGGTTGGGCTGCGATCCTGATAGTGAAGTGGCGGTTAATCGTCTGCTAGCCTTAAAGCAGCGCCCCTGGCAAAAAGGGTTGATCCTGATTGCAGCGGATTTTAGCCAATTGGCTCCTTATATTGATGACAGTGCGTTATCCGATGAGCAGAAGGCGATGATGTTTTCCACATGGCCTGGTCCGGTTACTTGGGTATTGCCTGCAAAGCGTACGACTCCGCAATGGTTAACGGGGCAATTTTCGTCGCTTGCTGTGCGCGTTAGTGACCATCCGTTAGTCAACGAACTGTGCCAGCGTTACGGTAAACCGTTGGTGTCGACCAGCGCCAATTTAAGTGGTCAACCTCCTTGCCGCACGGCTCAGGAAGTTTCTCAACAGTTTGGTGATGATTTTCCTGTGCTGGTTGGGGATGTTGGCGGAAGAATGAACCCATCGGAAATCAGGGATGTATTAACAGGCGAACTTATTCGTCAGGGGTAGCGGCAAGTTGGAGGAGAACGTGTCTGAAGTAACGTCTTTTGCAGTTTTTGGTAATCCGATTGCGCATAGTAAATCACCTCGCATACATGAGCTATTTGCTGCACAGACGGGGATAACGTTGACGTACGAGCGAGTTTTAGCGCCTCTGGATGATTTTGAGCAGATGCTGCGTCAGTATTTTCTCAGTGGTGCTGGTGGTGCGAATGTCACTGCGCCCTTTAAAGAGCGTGCCTTTGCCGAAGCCGATGAACGTAGCGAATGCGCGGCCCTTGCTGGGGCGGTCAATACATTGAAGAGACTGAATGACGGTCGCCTGTTTGGTGATAATACGGATGGCATTGGTTTGCTCAGCGATCTGCAACGATTGGCGCTGGTGAAGCCATTGGATCGTGTGTTGCTGGTGGGGGCTGGCGGTGCAGCGCGCGGGGTTATCCAACCTTTGCTGGCTTATGGCTGTACGGTTGTGCTGACTAACAGGACGTTTTCCAAGGCTGATGAACTGGTTAAGGTCTTCAGTGGTATTGGGGACATTAAAGCTGTTGCCCTAGACGATTTAGATGGTCAGTCGTTCGATCTGATCATTAACGCGACATCTTCCGGGATGTACGACAGCATTCCTAACTTACCGCCAGAACTCATTTCGCCGGAAACAAGCTGTTATGACATGTTCTATCTACCGCAACTGACACCTTTTTTGTCATGGTGCGTACAGCATGGTGCTATCCGTTATGCCGATGGCTTGGGAATGTTGGTGGGGCAAGCGGCACATGCGTTTAAGCTTTGGCATGGCGTTATGCCTGATGTGGAACCCGTGATCGGTTTACTAAAGCAGGATCTTGCAAAGTGAATCAGGCGATCCAGTTCCCAGATCGTGAAAGTTGGGATGATAAGGTAATGGCGATCCGCTTTCCCGTTTTAGTGAATGGCTTTCAGCGGGAATGTTTAGTAAGCGCAACACAGCTCCAGCAACGCTATGGCGGCGATAGCCCTGAACAGTGGCTGGCGCTGTTCAGGGAATATCGATGGGATCTTGAAGATGAATTGGAAAAAATGATCGTTGCTGAAAAATGGGATGATGAAGGTTGCTACTTGTTGTCCTGAGCAAGATATTCATCTTTCCAACGGACATAGTTGTTTGCCGAGTAAATCAATCCCTCGATTTCTTCTTGAGTCAGCGGTCGGATTTTTTTAACTGGGCTGCCGAGGTATAAATGTCCCTTCTCTAGCCGCTTTCCAGGAGGGACCAGGCTACCAGCGCCGATCATGACATCATCCTCAACAACGGCGCCATCCAGAAGTATTGACCCCATTCCTACCAGAACCCGATTTCCTATTTGGCAACCATGCAACATCGCTTTATGGCCCACAGTGACATCTTCCCCAATAATAAGCGGGTTACCTTCTGGTTTTTTCTCTGAACAGTGGGTGATGTGGAGCACGGATCCATCCTGAATATTACTCCTGGCGCCGATAGTGATGTAGTTAACGTCACCGCGTATGGCGACAAGGGGCCAGATACCGACATCATCACCTAGCGTTACTTTGCCAATCACCACGCTGGAATGATCGACCATGACTCTTTCGCCTAAAACGGGAGAAATACCGTTATAACGACGGAATGTTTTTGCGCTCATCGATAACCTCGTAGTTATTTAGCATATGTAGTTATTTTCCACATACTGATTATTCGTATTACAGACAAAATATCGACAGATATGAGACATCGGCAACTGAAAAGTGGTGTAGATCGAGTAAGATCTCATCGAAAGGGTCGAAAAACAGGCGAACAGAAAAAAAGATCAAGAAAGTGGTTGTGTAACGAAAACGGATCCCTATAATGCGCCTCCATCGGCACGGCGCTGTGAACACACAACCA
>NZ_JBBBQR010000027.1:0-36605 GCF_037136835.1 Pectobacterium sp. 1950-15
AGCAGTGCGTTGTGGTCTTAACCACTTCGCGAGGTGGCGTATATTACGCTTTTCACCTTCAGAGTCAACGCTTATTTTAAAGCGTTTTCTCTTTCTTTACCGACCCGGTTGTGAATCACAGCGCCGTGTCGATGGAGGCGCATTATAGGGACTTCTCGACCTGTCGCAATAGGTATTTTAAAGAAAAATGACTGTTTGCTGCATTCCACAGCAAAACCCTGCCTTATACCTTTTTTTGCACAAACTTATCCACAGAAAGCATTCTATTCAAAAATTGACGAGCATCACGCAAACGTTTTCGCTACAATTCACCCCGTTCAAAATCGTCGTATTTTTGCGAACGCTAACTGAATATTTCTCTTTATTCCGCAATTATTGCTCTGACAAAGACGATATTCACATACCGTTCTTTACTGACTACCCAAATTCAGGGGATAACATCATCATGCAACAACGCCGTCCAATTCGCCGCGCTCTGCTCAGCGTTTCTGACAAAGCAGGTATTGTCGAATTTGCTCAAGCTCTGTCCCACCGTGGCGTCGAGCTCCTTTCAACCGGAGGAACCGCCCGTTTGCTGGCTGATGCTGGCTTAGCAGTGACTGAAGTCTCTGACTACACCGGTTTCCCGGAAATGATGGATGGGCGTGTAAAGACCCTGCACCCGAAAGTACACGGCGGCATTCTGGGACGACGCGATCAAGATGATGCGATCATGGCGCAGCACGACATCAAGCCGATTGATATCGTCGTTGTGAATCTGTATCCGTTTGCCCAGACCGTTGCCCGTGAGAACTGCACATTAGAAGATGCAGTTGAGAATATCGATATCGGCGGCCCGACGATGGTTCGCTCCGCAGCCAAGAACCATAAAGATGTGGCTATTGTAGTCAAGAGCAGCGACTACAGCGCCATTATTAATGAAATCGACGCCAACGAAGGTTCATTGACCTACGAAACCCGTTTCGATTTAGCCATTAAAGCTTTTGAACATACTGCCGCGTACGACAGCATGATTGCCAATTACTTTGGCGCACTGGTTCCGCCTTACCACGGTGAAACCGATAAACCATCGGGTAACTTCCCACGCACGTTGAACCTGAACTACATCAAAAAGCAGGACATGCGCTACGGTGAGAACAGCCATCAGCAAGCTGCCTTCTATATAGAAGAGAATATTAGCGAGGCTTCTGTCGCGACGGCTACACAGTTACAAGGAAAGGCGCTGTCTTATAACAACATCGCCGATACTGATGCGGCGCTGGAATGTGTGAAAGAATTTGCCGAGCCGGCCTGCGTTATCGTTAAGCATGCGAATCCGTGCGGCGTCGCCATTGGCGGCTCAATTCTCGATGCCTACGAACGCGCTTATAAAACCGACCCAACATCCGCATTCGGCGGCATTATCGCTTTCAACCGTGAGCTAGATGAAGAAACGGCGCAGGCTATTATCAGCCGTCAGTTTGTCGAAGTCATTATTGCGCCATCTGCCAGCGAGGCCGCATTGAAGGTGACCGCTGCCAAACAAAACGTACGCGTCCTGACCAGCGGCAGTTGGCAACAACGCGTTCCTGGGCTGGACTTCAAACGCGTCAACGGTGGTTTGCTGGTACAGGATCGCGATCTGGGCATGGTCGATGCCTCTCAATTGCGTGTCGTCACCGAGCGCCAGCCGAGCGAACAGGAATTACGTGATGCCCTTTTCTGCTGGAAAGTGGCTAAGTTCGTTAAATCCAATGCGATTGTGTACGCACGCGACAACATGACCATCGGGATAGGCGCCGGCCAGATGAGCCGCGTTTACTCAGCGAAAATCGCGGGTATCAAAGCGAGCGATGAAGGGCTGGAAGTAAAAGGTTCCGCTATGGCCTCCGATGCGTTCTTCCCATTCCGTGATGGCATTGATGCCGCTGCGGCCGTTGGCATTACCTGCGTGATCCAACCAGGTGGGTCCATTCGCGATGATGAAGTCATTGCCGCCGCCAACGAACACGGCATTGCGATGATCTTTACCGACATGCGCCACTTCCGCCATTAATTCTGGAGCTGACCGAAATGAACATTTTAGTAATTGGTAATGGCGGACGCGAGCACGCGCTGGCCTGGAAAGCTGCACAGTCACCGCTGGCAAAACACGTTTATGTCGCACCGGGAAATGCGGGCACTGCGCTTGAGCCAGCGCTGACCAACGTCGATATCGCCGCAACCGATATTCCAGCACTCGTCGCTTTTGCGCAAGAAAACCACATCGATTTAACCATCGTTGGCCCTGAAACACCGTTAGTTCTCGGCGTTGTTGATGCATTTCAGAGTGCAGGTCTAAAAATCTTTGGCCCAACACAGGGCGCAGCACAGCTGGAAGGTTCTAAAGCCTTCACTAAAGATTTTCTGGCACGCCACAGCATCCCGACAGCGGAATACCAGAACTTCACTGAAGTTGAACCCGCGCTGGCCTATGTACGCAGCAAAGGTGCGCCTATCGTCATCAAGGCAGATGGATTAGCCGCAGGTAAAGGTGTCATTGTCGCCATGACGTTGCAGGAAGCAGAAAACGCCATTCAGGACATGCTGGCGGGCAATGCATTCGGCGATGCCGGACACCGTATCGTGGTGGAAGAATTCCTTGATGGCGAAGAAGCCAGCTTCATCGTGATGGTGGATGGCAAGAATGTGCTACCGATGGCAACCAGTCAGGATCATAAACGCGTTGGGGATAAAGATACGGGCCCGAATACTGGTGGTATGGGCGCTTATTCGCCAGCTCCGGTCGTGACCGATGAAATCCACCAGCGCGTGATGGATCAGGTGATTTGGCCGACCGTCAACGGCATGGCTGCAGAGGGAAATACCTACGTCGGTTTCCTGTATGCCGGTCTGATGATTTCTGCCGATGGTCAGCCAAAAGTGATCGAATTCAACTGCCGCTTTGGCGATCCAGAAACACAGCCAATTATGCTGCGTCTGCGTTCCGATCTGGTGGAACTGTGTCTGGCAGCCTGTGACGGCACGCTGGAACAGAAAGATTCCGTCTGGGATGAACGTCCGTCTCTGGGTGTGGTATTGGCCGCAGGCGGCTACCCGGCTGACTACAACACGGGTGATGTGATTTCCGGTTTACCACAGCAGGATGCCGAAGATGGCAAGGTTTTCCATGCTGGTACCAAGCTGAACGGTATTAATGTTGTTACCAACGGCGGCCGTGTACTGTGCGTCACCGCACTGGGCAATACCGTGGCTGAAGCGCAGCAACGCGCTTATGAAATCGCAGCGGGTATTCAGTGGCAAGGGGTATTCTGTCGAAAAGACATCGGCTACCGTGCTATTGAGCGCGAGCAAGCCTGATAGGCGATCTGATAACGATTGTCTGATCAATACTGAAGCCCGGAGAAATCCGGGTTTTTTTATAGCTAATGGCTATTTAGGCTGCCACTGGCAGACATCATCCTCCACCACCAGCAATAGCTGCGTCCCTTCCGGCGCTTCCAGCCATGCGACATTTAGCGGACGCGTTGCATGCATTTTTTGCTCCGCGATCCATTCACGCGAATCATTGTCAAAATCAGGGCGAACTACCGTACCGTCACAAGACTGCACCTGCCCTTCCAGCCATTTCCCTTGCTTTAGCGTCACCTTGCCTGCACGCAGGACATCGCTCAACTCCAGCATGCGCTTAGCATCAAACTGGTAGAGCGCGACATCATCATCAGAAACCGATTCACGTCTTTCGGCAAGTTGCCGCTGCATAAAGCTGACGGTTCCATCTTCTGCAAAGCGCAAACGCATATCTTCTTTTTGCGTTCCAAGCTGATTACGCTGTATCTCGCGTAGCTTGTCCTGCTGGAACGTATAGCGAGTCACCACCAGACCGTTGCCCTGAAGCGGGTTGAACACGGTGGTCAGCGCCGTCGTATTCTGCACATCGTCTTTACGCCACAAACGCACGATACCGCGATCGGCAACGTAACCGCTGGCGAAAAACTCCGGCGGTGCGGTGCGGCTACTACAGGCCACCACGGCAGTCAGCACGAGGCCTGCTCCACACAAACGTCGTAAAAGCAAAAGGGGCGAAAACGCCCCTCTGCTTAAACTTTTAACCGACATGGGCTTATTTAACAGCGTCTTTCAGAGCCTTGCCAGAAACAAACGCTGGCACGTTGGCAGCAGCAATTTTGATTTCTTTACCGGTTTGTGGGTTGCGGCCAGTGCGCTCATTACGATGGTTGACTTTAAACGTACCAAAACCAACTAATTGTACTGCATCACCTTCTTTCAGAGACTCGGTAATTGCCGCCAGAGTTGATTCCAGAGCTGCTTTAGCCTGTGCTTTTGACAGATCAGCTTTGTCCGCAATTACATCAATCAGTTGAGTCTTATTCATAAGTTATCCTTACAGTGTGTTTATCGCTTGCTAAGCATCGAGTGCGACGGATATGCCATCTCCCTTTTCAGGGTGTGGTAGCACTCTCCTGCATACACGCACCGACAGCCACTTTTTTTACGCCCCCCAAATGTAGACCAGACAGGGTGCGAATGTGAAGCCTTAAGACAGGCCATTTCAGGCCTTAAATCACGTTTTATCGCGTTATTGATGCAAATTTATCCCGATGTTACTACTTCCGGCCTCACGCAGATCGGAACGGAGCCCTTTTATCAGCTCAATGTCGCGTTCTTCACAGGCCGCCAACAGACGAAAAATCTCCCATTGGATGTCCCATTCTTCTTCAATTGCAGGCAAAACCTTTAGCTCATCGTCGGTCATTTCTTTGCCTGCCTGCGTCATTTCCAACATGGCAACCGTGCGGATAGACGTTTCGCTAATCGCTATTGCATGTTCGAGCGTTGCACCGCTTAAACGCGAATGAATCAGTTCGCCCAACGCGATACAGGCATCAATAGCCGGGTAGACGCCGTAAAGATCGTAATCTTCCGCAGCGGGAATCGCTTCTTCCAGCTTTTCCAACTGGCTATCGAAATTAACCTTCGCATCTTTAACAACCAATGTTTCCCATACCAGATCGAGAATGCGGCGGTAAACCATCGCATCGCCGAACTCTGTTTGACGACAGAACTCGTGGTAGTTGGGATACATACGTTCACAAAGACATGCCATGAAAGTGACATGTTGCCAGCTTGCCAATTTTTCCAGACGTAAATGAATGGGGTTACGTAACATTTTTATGCTCATTAACAGCGACGGACGGCAGTGTACCTGAAATCACAGTGACGCCCTATGCCTGAATTCCTAAAGTTTTACGACAATACGTTAGCGGCTTGCTGCCGCTGCCAACGCACAAATGCGGGACGATTCGATGCAACAGCATCAGCCCAGCGGGTCGGCTCCGGTAAACGGTAGCCGCGCATACAACGTTGCACCCAGTGCAATGCACTGTCCTGACCCACTCGATGTCCCGTCGCCACAAACAGCGGATTACAGCGCGCTTTGCTACGCCATACCCAGCCAATCTGTTCGCCTTTGTCCAGTAACGGCTGCTGACTGCCGACGCTCTCCGCCAACGGTTCAAATCGGCCACACAGCCGACTTTTTGCCACGCCAATCGTCGGAACATCAACCAGCAGGCCAAAATGGCTGGCAACGCCAAGGCGTCGAGGGTGAGAAATCCCATGCCCATCGACAAACAGCAGATCGGGTTTCTGTTCAAGCAATTCCCACGCGGCAAGCAGCCCAGGGCATTCGCGAAATGAAAGAAAACCGGGGATATAAGGCATCGTCGTGCTAATACGCGCAATCTTGTATTCTACCAGCTCCAACGAAGGATAGCGCATTACCGCAATCGCAGCGCGAGTGACCGAGCCTTCTTGCTCAAAGCCAACGTCTGCACCCGCGATAAACGCGGGCTGCTCAAAAGGTAAATCGTCGTACCGAATCACATCAGAAGCGCGGGCCAGTTGCTCAGCCCGCAGCTGTTGTGTATCAATCACATCACCTCCTGTGAATCATGCGTGATAAGGGCGAGACAACCGATGGACGGCCTCAACAAACACGCCGGCATGCTCCGGCGGCACGTCCTGATGAATGCCGTGCCCCAGATTGAAAACATGCCCGTTGCCTTGTCCAAATCCTGCCAGGATCGACGCCACTTCCTGCTCGATCCGTGCCGGATCGGCATACAACATCGACGGATCCATATTTCCCTGTAGCGCCACTTTATCGCCTACGCGGCGGCGTGCGTCAGCAATATCGCTCGTCCAGTCCAGCCCCAGCGCGTCACAGCCAGTTTCTGCCATCGCCTCCAGCCACTGGCCTCCGCCTTTGGTAAAGAGCGTCACCGGCACGCGACGGCCTTCGTTCTCACGTTGTAAACCATCAACAATCTTATGCATGTACCGCAGGGAGAATTCTTTGTAGTCACGTCCGCTCAGCGCGCCGCCCCAGGTATCGAAGACCATGACCGCCTGCGCGCCAGCGCGAATTTGCGCGTTGAGATAAAGAATGACGCTATCCGCCAGCTTATCCAGCAGCAGGTGTAACGTTTTAGGCTCAGCGAACATCATTTTCTTGATGACGGTAAACGCTTTGCTGCTACCGCCTTCAACCATATAGGTCGCCAGCGTCCACGGGCTGCCCGAGAAACCAATCAACGGCACTTCCCCGGCGAGATTTTTACGGATCGTCCGCACCGCGTTCATCACATAACCGAGTTCCTGCTCAGGATCGGGAATCGGCAGGTTAACCACATCGGCATGAGACGTGATGGGAGAGTGAAAGCGTGGGCCTTCCCCTGCTTCAAAATAGAGCCCTAAGCCCATGGCATCAGGGATGGTCAGGATATCGGAGAACAGGATTGCCGCATCCAGCGCATAGCGCCGTAAAGGTTGTAACGTGACTTCGCAAGCCAGTTCTGCGTTTTTACACAGCGACATAAAATCACCCGCCTGCGTGCGCGTTGCCTTATATTCCGGCAAATAGCGCCCCGCCTGACGCATCATCCACACCGGGGTGACATCAACGGGTTGGCGCAATAACGCTCGCAAGTAGCGATCGTTTTTCAGATCAGTCATGTTTTTTTCCTTTCAACCTCACGGCGGTTCGACACCGGATAGATGTGATGAAACGGATGCGTTATAAAACGAACGCTTTATAAAACGAATACGCTATGACGCGGGTACGTTGTGTACGCGAGTCATTCATGGCGCAAATAGTACCACGTCAGCCTTCGTTCTCGTGATAAGCGCGACACAACACCACCGTATCTTCGATAAGCCGACGCGCCACAGTGCCCGGCGGGGGCAACTGCGGGAGTTGGTCAAAGCGGAACCAGCCCGCGTCACGCAGCTCTTTCGGGTCGTGCTTGATTTCTCCCCCCGCATACTCAGCCATAAACGCCATCATCAACGAATGCGGGAAGGGCCAAGGCTGCGAACTCACGTAGCGCAGGTTTTTTATCTGGATTTGGCTCTCTTCCATCACCTCGCGCACAACCGTCTGTTCCAGCGTTTCGCCCACCTCTACAAACCCAGCCAGCACGGTGTACATATTCCCGCGATGCCGGTTGTGCTGCGCCAGCAAAATTTCCTCGCCACGGCGAATCGCGACGATGATGCAGGGCGCAATCTGCGGATAATAGCGCTCTTTGCAGTGGTGACATAAGCACGCCAGTTCCGTTTTACTCCGCACCATTTCATGACCGCAGTAACCGCAAAAACGATGAGAACGATAGAACTCAGCCAGCTGTACGCCTCGCCCCGCCAGTTGGAATAAGCCCACGTCCTGATCGAGCAGTTGGCGAACCGATGCCATATCGGAATCCCGGCCCTGACACACCAGCCAGACAGGCTGTTCTTGCCATTCGCCGATTTGGCGAGCCGTTTTCCCCTGCAAAGACCATTTCGTCGCCGTTCCACACGGTAATTCTCCCTGGGGTAGCCAGATTTGTACCGCATCGCTAACCACCCACCAGCCGGTCTCATCACCTTTTAGCGTCTGTTCCATATCTTTTTATTGCTCCACTGCCACTTCACTGGCATTTTACATTCAGAGTGATTACATAAGTTTTATAACTGGGATTTCAGTTATTTCTTACCGTTCACGGAGTCAACAATGCTAAACCAGCTACAAAGTCTGACTGAATACGTTGGTGGCAATAATGCGTTAATCGACCAATGGCTACAAGCGCGTAAGCAGCTTCTGGTGGCTTACTATCATCTGGTTGGCATCAAGCCGAACAAGGAAGCGCTTTCTCTTCTGGATGAAGAAGCATTGGATAATTTTTGCCAGAATCTGGTGGATTACCTTTCTACTGGCCACTTTCATTTATACGAAAAGATGCTGCATGAAGCAGCGACACACAGCGAACAACTATTAGCGCTTTCCACCCAGCTCGATTTCGCCCTGCAAAGCAACACGCAGCAAATCATGACGTTTTACGATAACCATCTGGCGACGGCCATCGACCATGATAACTGCCTCAAATTCCAGCAGGCACTCTCCAGCGTCGGCGAAGCTCTGGAAGAGCGTTTTACGTTAGAAGACAACATGATCCGTCTGGTTTACGACAACTAGCGGTCATTTAACGTTATTTAAGAACATCGCCACACGCTGTACAGGCAAAAGCGGCACGCTTTGACATCCGCGTTTTGTCGACATACAGTGTAGGGGTTTTATTGGCCCGTTTAAGAAACGGGCATATCTTGTCGGAGTGCCTAGCGTGCTCGTGTTTTGTTTTACGAAATCAATCGTTTTACAAAACTTATGAGCGCACAGGCTGAGACCGTTAATTCGGGATCCGCGGAACCTGATCGGGTTAATACCTGCGAAGGGAACAAGAGTAATGCACCTCATTGAGCCCAAGGCTGCGTATTCCTACATACCTGCTCTGATGCCCAATATCATTATTACTCCCTCCGGGCTCCAGACAAGCAATCTTCCCTTTACGTCTTACAGGAACTTGCTATGTCTACAGAACCATTGTCTATAAAAACAGTGTCGTCAAAATCGGGTCGCCGTGAACAGCGTGCCGCCGCCCAGCAGTTTATTGAAACCTTACAGGGTACCGCCTTTCCCAATTCCAAACGCATTTACCTTGCGGGCTCACGTGATGACATCCACGTGCCAATGCGAGAAATTCAGCTTAGCCCGACGTTACTCGGCGGCAGTAAAGACAATCCCCAATACGAACCCAATGAACCGATCCCAGTTTATGATACGTCAGGGCCTTATGGCGACCCCGCCGCCCAACCCGATGTCCGCGTTGGGTTAGCGAAGCTGCGCGCCAACTGGATTGCCGAACGTCACGACACCGAGGCGCTATCCGGCGTCAGTTCCGATTTCACCCAGCAGCGTCTGGCTGATGCCGGTCTGGATCATCTGCGCTTCGAGCACTTGCCACGACCTTTACGTGCCAAAGCAGGCAAACGCGTTACCCAGCTCCACTATGCGCGGCAGGGCATCGTTACCCCGGAAATGGAATTTATCGCCATTCGCGAAAATATGGGGCGCGAGCGCATTCGCACTGACGTGTTGCGCCAGCAGCATCCGGGCCAGAGTTTCGGCGCTCTCCTGCCGGAGAACATCACGCCGGAATTTGTCCGTCAGGAAGTGGCCGCCGGGCGCGCCATTATTCCTTCCAACATCAACCACCCGGAATCAGAGCCGATGATCATCGGACGCAATTTTCTGGTGAAGGTTAACGCCAATATCGGTAACTCGGCTGTGACGTCCTCCATCGAAGAAGAGGTGGAAAAGCTGGTCTGGTCTACCCGCTGGGGCGCGGATACGGTGATGGATCTCTCAACCGGCCGCTATATTCATGAAACCCGCGAGTGGATTCTGCGCAACAGCCCCGTGCCAATCGGGACTGTGCCGATCTATCAGGCGCTAGAGAAAGTGAACGGCGTGGCGGAAAACCTGAACTGGGAAATGTTCCGCGACACGCTGCTGGAGCAGGCGGAACAGGGCGTGGACTATTTCACCATCCACGCCGGCGTGCTGCTGCGCTACGTGCCGATGACCGCCAAACGCCTGACCGGCATCGTTTCGCGCGGCGGTTCCATCATGGCGAAGTGGTGCCTGTCGCATCACAAAGAGAGCTTCCTGTACGAGCACTTCCGTGAAATCTGTGAAATCTGTGCCGCTTACGATGTCGCGCTGTCGCTGGGTGATGGCTTACGCCCCGGCTCCATTCAGGATGCTAACGACGAAGCCCAGTTTGCCGAGCTGCATACACTGGGCGAGCTGACCAAAATCGCCTGGGAATACGACGTACAGGTGATGATCGAAGGCCCCGGTCACGTTCCGATGCAGATGATCCGCCGCAACATGACCGAAGAACTGGAGCACTGCCATGAAGCCCCGTTCTATACGCTCGGCCCGCTAACCACCGATATCGCACCGGGTTACGATCACTTCACCTCCGGCATCGGCGCGGCCATGATCGGCTGGTTCGGCTGCGCGATGCTCTGTTATGTGACACCAAAAGAACATCTCGGCTTACCGAACAAAGAAGACGTTAAGCAGGGGCTGATTACCTACAAGATCGCCGCCCACGCCGCCGATTTGGCGAAAGGCCATCCCGGCGCGCAGATCCGTGATAACGCTATGTCGAAAGCGCGTTTCGAATTCCGTTGGGAAGACCAGTTTAATCTGGCACTCGATCCCCAAACGGCCCGCGCCTACCACGATGAAACGCTGCCGCAGGAATCCGGTAAAGTCGCCCACTTCTGCTCTATGTGCGGCCCCAAATTCTGCTCGATGAAAATCTCACAGGAAGTACGCGATTACGCCGCGAAACAGGAAGCAGAAGCCAAACCGATTGAAGTGGGTATGGCGCAGATGTCGCAAGAATTCCGCTCGCGCGGCAGCGAGCTTTATCACAGCGCCACCAGCCTGCAAACTGAGGAGAGCAAATGACGGATTCGACGCCCTTTGCCCCAACGCCTCAGCGGCTGGGGCTTTATCCCGTCGTCGATAGCGTGGAATGGATCGAACGACTACTCGGCGTCGGGGTGAAAACGATCCAGTTGAGGATCAAAGATCGGTCAGATGAACAAGCCGAAGCCGAGGTGATCCAGGCGATCGCCTTGGGTCGTCGCTATCAGGCACAGCTCTTCATCAACGACTATTGGAAATTAGCCGTAAAACATCAGGCGTACGGCGTACATCTGGGTCAGGAAGATCTGGATACCGCCGATCTGGCCGTGATTAAACAAGCAGGTCTGCGCTTAGGCATCTCCACGCACGACGATCGTGAGCTGGCGCGCGCGGTGGCGATCAGCCCGTCCTACATCGCGCTGGGGCATATTTTCCCAACCCAAACCAAAGACATGCCATCAGCGCCGCAGGGGCTGGCCGAATTGACGCGCCACATCATCGATCTGCAAGGCCGTTTTCCCACCGTGGCGATTGGCGGCATCAGCATCGACAAAGTGCCTTCGGTGCTAAAAACGGGCGTCGGCAGCATTGCCGTCGTCAGCGCCATTACGCAGGCACCGGACTGGCGTCAGGCAACGGCAACGTTGCTCAGGATGATTGAAGGGCGGGAGGCATAACATGGCAACGCATCACCACTCTACGCCAGCCGGACTGAGCGATAGCGAGTTCATGCGCTACAGCCGTCAACTCATGCTGGAAGATATTGGCCTGGACGGTCAGGATAAGCTTAAAGCCGCCAGCGTTCTGCTGGTCGGACTGGGTGGGCTGGGCGCACCCGCGTCGCTCTATCTGGCTGCCGCAGGGATCGGCACGCTGCTGCTTGCCGACGATGACGCACTGCATATCAGCAACCTGCAACGTCAGATTCTGTATCGCACCAGCGATACCGACAAGCCCAAAGCCGTGCTGGCCCAGCGTCAGCTACAGGCGTTAAACCCGAACTCAGAAGCGATTGCGATTACTGAGAGGCTCAGCGATGGCGCATTACACCGCGACGTTAGCCGCGTCGATCTAGTGCTGGATTGCAGCGACAACATGGTCACTCGCCACGCGGTTAACGCCGCCTGCTTTCGCGCAGGCAAGCCACTCATCAGCGGAAGCGCCGTCGGTTTCAGCGGGCAGCTCGCAGTCTTCACGCCGCCTTATCACTCTGGCTGCTACGCCTGCCTGTACCCTGATACGACCGAACCACAACGCAACTGCCGTACCGCAGGCGTGCTGGGTCCAGTGGTCGGCGTGATTGGCACACTTCAGGCGCTGGAAGCAATAAAGCTGCTGGCCGGTATGCCGTCTGCGCTGGATGGCAAGCTGAGAATGTTCAATGGCAAACAGCAGAGCTGGAACACGCTCCAGCTCACGCGCGCGCCCCACTGCCCGGTATGCGGGGGAGCAGCATGAGAATCACGCTGAATGATGAGCCCTTTGAATTCCCAGAGGCCATCACGGTTGAAGCGCTGCTAAGCCAGATAAACCGGCTACAGCCCGGCACGGCGCTGGCTATCAATCAGACCATTATCCCGCACACCACCTGGTCACAGCATCAGGTTCAGGACGGTGATGATATTTTGCTTTTTCAGGCAATCGCGGGAGGATGACATGCTGCACATTGCCGATACGACATTAACTTCACGGCTGCTGACTGGCACCGGAAAATTCGCCACGCCAGAACTGATGCTGGCGGCACTCGAGGCTTCCGGTTCGCAGTTGGTTACCATGGCGATGAAACGCGTTGACCTGAACGGCGGCAATGACGCCATTCTCGCCCCGCTACGCCAGCTCGGCATTAAGCTGCTGCCGAATACGTCAGGAGCCAAAACCGCAGACGAAGCCATTTTTGCGGCCCGACTGGCGCGTGAAGCGCTGGGCACTCGCTGGCTGAAACTGGAAATTCATCCTGATGTGAAATACCTGCTGCCCGACCCTATTGAAACCCTGAAGGCTGCTGAAAAGCTGGTAAAAGAAGGATTCACGGTACTGCCTTACTGCGGGGCCGACCCGGTACTGTGCAAACGGCTGGAAGAAGTCGGCTGCGCGGCAGTGATGCCGCTGGGCGCACCAATCGGCTCCAATCAGGGGCTACAAACGCGTGATTTTCTCCGCATCATCATCGAACAGGCGCGCGTTCCGGTGATTGTCGATGCGGGTATTGGCGCACCCAGCCAGGCGGCCGACGCGCTGGAAATGGGAGCCGATGCCGTTCTGGTCAACACGGCCATCGCCGTTGCTCGCGATCCCGTCGCGATGGCGCACGCATTTCGGCTGGCGGTCGATGCCGGCGATCTTGCTCATCAGGCCGGTCTGGGAAGTAAGCAGTTGGTCGCCAGCGCCACCAGCCCGCTCACCGGTTTTCTTCATCGGCAAACAGAAGGGACAAAGCGATGAACGTCGATTTCCAAACCGTCTGGGAACAGCTCGACTGGGATGACCTGACGCTGCGCATCAACGGTAAAACCGCACAGGATGTTGAACGGGCGCTCACTGCGCCACACTTGACGCGTGACGATTTTATGGCGCTCCTTTCACCTGCCGCCAGCACCTATCTGGAACCGCTGGCGCAACGGGCGCAACAGCTTACCCGCCAGCGTTTCGGCAATACGGTAAGCTTCTATGTCCCGCTGTACCTGTCCAACCTGTGCTCCAACGACTGTACCTACTGCGGCTTTTCGATGAGTAACCACATCAAGCGAAAAACGCTGGATGAAGCAGAGATCCTGCGTGAATGCGCCGCTATCAAGGAACTGGGGTTTGAACACCTGTTGCTCGTGACTGGCGAACACCAGCGTAAAGTAGGCATGGATTATTTTCGTCGCGTTTTTCCACTGATCCGACCGCTCTTCAGTTCGCTGATGATTGAAGTTCAGCCCTTGTCGCAGGACGAGTACGCCGAATTAAAAGCACTGGGTCTGGATGGCGTGATGGTCTATCAGGAAACCTATCATCCGGCGACCTACCAGTTGCACCATCTAAAAGGACAAAAGCAGGATTTCCACTGGCGACTCGCCACGCCGGATCGACTGGGTCGTGCGGGGATCGACAAGATCGGGCTGGGTGCCTTAATCGGCCTGTCCAATAGCTGGCGCACCGACTGCTACATGGTGGCGGAACACCTGCTGCACCTGCAACAACGCTACTGGCAGAGCCGGTATTCTATTTCGTTCCCGCGCCTGCGTCCCTGCGCGGGCGGCATTGAACCGGCATCGATTATGGATGAAGCGCAGCTCATGCAGGTGATTTGCGCATTCCGCTTGCTGTCACCGGATATTGAATTATCGCTGTCCACACGCGAATCACCGTTCTTTCGCGATCATGCCATTCCTATCGCAATTAACAACGTCAGCGCCTTCTCCAAAACCCAGCCGGGTGGTTACGCCGATGACCACCCTGAACTGGAACAGTTTTCACCCCATGACTCGCGGCGTCCTGAAGACGTGGCGCAGGCCATCGTTCGAGCAGGTCTCCAGCCCGTATGGAAAGACTGGGACGGTTATTTAGGCAGATAGCCACTCAGCAGATAAGACAGCGATACGCCTGATTTGGGATGCGGCTCGCAAGCCAAAATGAGAATTACACGGAAGACAACATTCTCAGGATAGCGCCGCGCAGCATGACATTCGGCCTATCGCCACAGTCTGTGACGAAGAATACAGTAGCGTCGTTGGCAGGCCTGAGCATTACGGAGCTTGCTGGCCGGAGCCGTTTGCCACTCATCGGTTCTGCACATCAACCCGCCGATACGGGGCTTATCCTTACCCGTATCGGCCCTTCCCTAACACTCTCAGGGGCGCTCTAGTCAGGAGGCGTATGCATCATCTTCGCAACCTCATTACCCACGATACGCAGCCCTTCCCTCATCTCTTCCGTGAAGCGATTGGCATAGTTGAGTCGAATACAATTGCGGTATTTCCCTGAGGCAGAGAAGAGCGACCCTGCGGCGATCTGTATGCCTGATTTTCTGACCTCACGGGTAAGTTTGAGCGAATCAAAATATTCGGGCAGTTCAATCCACATCAGGAACCCTCCCTGCGGACGACTCACACAAATATTGGACGGAAAATACTCACGCACCCAGCAGGTAAACGTACTCAGATTGGCTTTGTACTGGGCGCGCATACGGCGCAGATGGGGCTGATAGTGTCCCTGACGAATAAACTCCGCCACAGCTAGCTGCGGTTGCACCACCGTTGATCCCGTACTGATGTATTTTGTATGGATGACCCGTTCCAGATAGCGCCCTGGGGCAATCCAGCCAACGCGTAAACCGGGCGCTAGGCTCTTTGAAAACGAGCTACACAGCAGCACGCGTCCATCCTCATCAAACGACTTTATCGCACGAGGACGCGGATATTCATAGGCCAACTCCCCGTAGGCATCATCTTCAATAATCGCGATATCAAAATGCTGCGCCAACGTCACCAGCGATTTCTTGCGGGCGTCTGGCATGATGAAGCCAAGCGGGTTATTACAGCTCGGTACCAGCAGGACGGCTTTGATCGGCCATTGATCCAGCGCCAGCCTCAGCGCCTCGAGGCTGATCCCCGTGACTGAGTCAGTTGGGATCTCGATCGCTTTGATATCCAGCCCACGAAGGATCTGCATCGTGCCCGGAAAAGCCGGTGACTCAACGGCTACGATATCACCAGGCTGACAAACGGCGCGAACGGCAACAAAGAGAGCCTCCTGACATCCGGTCGTGACCACAATATCATCTCGAGTGAGCTGGCAGCCGCAGTCGACGGTAAGGCGGGCAATCTGGTCGAGCAGCTCTGGCATACCATAAATACTGTCATATTGTAAGACACGGGAATCCTGATATTGGCAGAGGCGGGCCATCTCTTTCCACAGGGGTTTGATGGTCGGCTGGCTCACATCCGGCATTCCGCTACCAAACTTCAGTATGTTCGTTTCCAGACGCACGTTCACCAGCTCCAGTACCGATTCCCATTGCGTGATCTCAACCGGACGCTGAGCAGGACGCGTTAGCGCGGGTACAGGCGGCGTGGCCTTACGCGGCGTGACAAAATATCCCGAACGCGGCTGCGGCATAATCAATTGCCGGGTTTCCAGCAGATGGTAGGCCTGCTGTACGGTACTGATGCTTACACCATGCTCTGTACTCAGCGCCCGTACCGAAGGCAGGCGCTCTCCACTTTGGTACAACCCTTGTTCGATCCGCTGTTCTAACAGCCCGGCAAGGTGTTGATAACGCGTCATCAGTATCGTCCCCTATTAAGATATCCAACCGCAACCGGTACAGATTCAAATAAAAATCACCATTCAGATGCAATATCACACAATCTGTATGCTAAAAAAATGGATTTTTTGCATCTGTATTGAAAATACCTTTCGCCTCATCATAGCGATCATTCACTGGCGAGGGGGAAAATATGGAATTTCATGAGAATCGATCACAAAAGCCGTTCCGCGAGTCACCGTTCTGGCTAATGCTGACTTTGCCGTACCGTTTGTGGAAAGCCTGGCGGGCAAGGGCACAAACTCTGAAGATACTAAAAAATATGAGTGATGACGGGCTTAAGGATATCGGGCTGAAGCGAAGCGATCTCGATCAGTTTAGATAACAGCGCCGAATAAAAAACACAAAAAAACAGAGGAAGCGCACCGATACAGATACGGCATCTGTATCGGCATTTTGGATTAGAGAGATGGGGAGCTTAGTGAGGTAAAGCATCCGCCGGTTTTGCTTTCATCTGCATCCCGACAATCGCCGACAGCAAACAACCAATGGCAAGGTAAGCCGCCACCGCGTGCCATGAGCCGTCCATAAACTGCACCAGCAGAACAGCGATAAAAGGCGTAAATCCGCCGCCGACCACGCTGGCAACCTGATAACCAACACCGGCCCCGCTATAGCGATAAGCCGTACCAAATAGCTCGGTAAACATCGGCTGCTGTACGCTAACAATCATATCGTGGGCAATATTCGCCAGCATGATGGCAAAGAACAGAATCAGCAGCGTGTTATGGCTTTCCAGCGCCATAAAGAATGGCACTGCACTCGCGGCACCAATCAGCGCACCGGTAACGTAGATCCGACGGCGGCCAAAGCTATCCGCCAGATAGGCAAAGAAAGGAATAGACACACAGCTGATCGCCCCCACCAGCAGCCCGATATTCAGGAAGATATCGCGCGATAGCCCAAGATGGGTGGTGGAGTAATTGAGCGCAAACGCGGTGACGATATACATCGTCAACAGTTCTCCAAGCCGTAGCGCAATAATCAGCAGAAAGGCTTTCGGATGCTGGCGCAGTGCCTCCATAATAGGGAACGAACGCAGTTTGTTTGCTCTTTCTCCCAGAGTTTTATTCGCCTCAAACTCCTGAGACTCATCCATCCCGTTACGCACCCACCAGGCAATCGCAACCAAAATCAGGCTGAATAAGAACGGCAAACGCCAGCCCCAGGTGATAAATTCCTCATTGGTCGTCAAATTACTGGCCAGCGATACCGACCCTGTAGCTAGTAACAGCCCGACGCCAAAGCCAACCTGTACGCCGCTGCTGTAGAAAGCTTTCTTCTTCTTTGGCGCGCTCTCTACTGCCAACAGCGCCGCACCGCCCCACTCGCCACCGACAGCAAATCCCTGAATGGCTCGCAGCATAACCAGCAGTACTGGCGCCCACCAGCCGATGGAATCAAACGACGGCAACAGACCAATCAGCGCAGTAGAAATGCCCATCATCCAGACCGTGATCATCAACATCCGTTTACGGCCCAGCTTATCGCCGAAGTGTCCAAACACCATACCGCCAAGCGGACGGAACAGAAAACCCACGCCAAACGTACCAAATGCCGCCAGCGTCCCCATTGTCGGGCTGACCTGTGGGAAAAATTCGGTATTAAATACAAGGGCGGCAACAATTCCGTACAGCAAGAAATCATACCAATCCACAACAGCTCCCACAAAACTGCCCCACGCTGCACGTTTCGCTTTATGTTGAGAATGGCTTACTGACTGTGTTTGTAGGGTTTTACCAGATGAAATTGAATCATCCTGATGAGGTACTGAGCCGCCAGGCTGTGAGAGTGTTGGCGTAGTTGAGGTGTCCATTTCGGTTCCGTTCTATTTACTTTACACTACTGTACAACAAAAAATTTCAGGAAGAAATTTTTAACGTCGTTTACGACGGCCTTTAGGTAGCGCACAGGGATGTGCGCTATAAAAAATTTCAGGAAGAAATAAAACGCCGGGAACGTTTTATAACAACGCACAGCGTTGGCCCTTCAGGGGGGAAGGCAAGGACGCCTTCCATCAATTTTTAACGTCGTTTACGACGAGTTGTCCGCAGTGAATCAGCCATAAAAAAACCCCGACCATAATAGCCGGGGTTTTTGTTATTTACCGCATGGTAGTACAGCGCAAAGAGACTTATTCGTCGTCGCTGCTACCAAAGCCTGCGTTCAGCAGTTCGGCCAGGTTAGCAGACGCTTCATCGGCGCTCACCTGAGGCACGATTGGCGCTTCACCCGCCTGACGGCGACGCAGACGATCCTGGTGGTACGCATAACCCGTACCCGCTGGGATCAGACGACCCACGATAACGTTCTCTTTCAGGCCACGCAGTTCATCACGTTTACCCGCAACAGCGGCTTCGGTCAGTACGCGAGTGGTTTCCTGGAACGATGCCGCAGAAATGAAGGACTCGGTCGCCAGAGATGCTTTGGTGATACCCAGCAGATCGCGGCTGAATGTTGCTGCGATCTTGCCATCCGCTTCCAACTGACGGTTGGCAATCTTGATGCGAGACACTTCTGCCTGCTCGCCTTCCAGGAACTCCGTGCTACCTGCGTTAACGATGGTGCCTTTACGCAACATCTGACGAACGATAACTTCAATGTGTTTATCGTTAATCTTAACGCCTTGTAGACGGTAAACTTCCTGAACTTCGTTGGTGATATAACGCGTTACTGCATGTACGCCACGCAGACGCAGGATATCGTGCGGAGATTCTGGGCCGTCGGAAACAACGTCACCACGTTCCACCACTTCACCTTCGAACACGTTGAGCTGACGCCATTTCGGAATCATCTCTTCGTAAGCATCGCTGCCATCCAACGGAGAAATCACCAGGCGGCGTTTACCTTTGGTTTCTTTACCGAAGGAAATGATACCGCTGATTTCTGCCAGAATAGCCGGCTCTTTCGGACGACGGGCTTCAAACAGGTCGGCTACGCGTGGCAGACCACCGGTAATATCCTTGGTACCGCCGGATTCCTGAGGAATACGCGCCAGGGTATCACCGCTGCTGATTTTCACGCCGTCTTCCAACTGCACGATCGCTTTGCCCGGCAGGAAGTACTGAGCAGGCATATCCGTACCTGGAATCAGAACATCTTCGCCTTTGTCATCAACGATTTTCAGTGCCGGACGCAGGTCTTTACCGCTACCGGTACGCTCTGCACTATCCAGAACCACGATAGAAGACAAACCGGTCAGTTCGTCGGTCTGACGAGTAATCGTCTGGCCGTCGATCATATCGGTGAAGCGAATGTTACCGCTCACTTCGGTGATAACTGGCATGGTATGCGGGTCCCAGTTAGCTACGGTTTCGCCACCGTTAACTTCTGCGCCATCGCCTTTCGCCATTGCCGCACCGTAAGGCACTTTATAGCTTTCTTTCGTACGTCCGAATTCGTCGATCAGCTTCAGTTCGGTATTACGTGAAGTAATAACCAATTTACCGCTGCTGTTCACAACGAACTTCGCGTTGCTCAGTTTCAGGCTACCTTTGTTTTTCACCTGAATGCTGGACTCAGCTGCCGCACGCGATGCCGCACCACCGATGTGGAACGTACGCATGGTTAACTGTGTACCCGGTTCACCGATGGACTGTGCCGCGATAACCCCGATGGCCTCACCTTTGTTGATGATATGACCACGAGCCAGATCGCGACCGTAGCAATTGGCGCACACGCCAAAGTCGGTTTCGCAGCTTACTACTGAACGTACTTTAACGGCGTCAACGGAGTTCTCTTCCAACATGTCACACCACTGCTCATTCAGCAGCGTGTTACGTGGAACCAGAATATCCGCCGTACCCGGTTTGATCACGTCTTCAGCCGTTACACGACCCAGTACGCGCTCACGCAGTGGCTCTTTAACATCACCACCCTCGATAACCGGCGTCATCATGATACCTTCGTGGGTACCACAATCGTCTTCGGTCACAACCAGATCCTGCGCCACGTCAACCAGACGACGAGTCAGATAACCGGAGTTCGCCGTTTTCAGTGCGGTATCCGCCAGACCTTTACGCGCACCGTGCGTCGAGATGAAGTACTGGAGTACGTTCAGACCTTCACGGAAGTTTGCGGTAATTGGCGTCTCGATGATGGAACCATCTGGTTTCGCCATCAGACCACGCATCCCCGCCAGCTGACGAATCTGTGCTGCAGAACCACGCGCACCGGAGTCGGCCATCATAAAGATGCTGTTGAAAGATACCTGCCGCTCAACCACGCCATCACGGTTAACCACATCCTCAACGGACAGGTTTTCCATCATCGCTTTCGCAACACGTTCGTTCGCTGCGGCCCAGATATCGATCACTTTGTTGTAGCGTTCGCCCGCGGTAACCAGACCAGACTGGAACTGCTCCTGAATCTCAGCAACTTCGGTTTCGGCTTCTTCGATAATCTCGGCTTTTTTCTCCGGGATAACCATGTCGTCGATACCTACGGAAGCACCAGAGCGCGCCGCGTAAGCAAAACCGGTGTACATAGTCTGGTCAGCGAAGATAACCGTCGGCTTCAGACCCAAAATGCGGTAACAGGTGTTCAGCATTTTGGAGATCGCTTTCTTGCCCAGAGGCTGGTTAACGATCGAGTACGGCAGACCTTTCGGTACGATCATCCACAGGATGGCGCGACCGATAGTCGTATCAATAATCGACGTCTGATGCGTAACATCGCCTTCGATGCTCTTGATCTCTTCCGTGATACGCACTTTAACGCGCGCATGCAGAGAGGCCAGACCAGCGCGATAAACGCGTTCAGCTTCTTTCGGACCCGTGAGCACCATGCCTTCGCCTTTGGCGTTAACACAGTCACGCGTCATGTAATACAGACCCAATACCACGTCCTGAGAAGGAACGATGATTGGCTCACCATTCGCAGGGGACAAGATGTTGTTGGTCGACATCATTAACGCACGCGCTTCCAACTGGGCTTCCAGCGTCAGCGGTACGTGCACAGCCATCTGGTCACCATCGAAGTCGGCGTTATAGGCCGCACAAACCAGCGGGTGCAGCTGAATCGCTTTACCTTCGATCAGTACCGGTTCAAATGCCTGAATACCCAAACGGTGCAGCGTTGGCGCACGGTTCAGCAGGACCGGGTGTTCGCGGATAACTTCGTCCAGGATATCCCATACGACAGCTTCTTCGCGCTCAACCATTTTCTTGGCTGCTTTAATGGTGGTAGCAAGACCACGCAGTTCCAGCTTGCCGTAGATGAACGGTTTGAACAGCTCCAGTGCCATTTTCTTCGGCAGACCACACTGGTGCAGACGCAGGTATGGACCAACGGTGATTACGGAACGGCCGGAGTAGTCAACACGCTTACCGAGCAGGTTCTGACGGAAACGACCCTGTTTACCTTTGATCATATCGGCCAAAGATTTCAGAGGACGCTTGTTAGAACCGGTGATCGCACGACCGCGACGGCCGTTATCCAGCAGCGCATCAACCGCTTCCTGCAACATACGTTTTTCGTTACGTACGATAATATCTGGCGCAGCCAGATCCAGCAGACGTTTCAGACGGTTGTTACGGTTGATCACGCGACGATACAGATCGTTCAGATCGGAAGTCGCGAAACGACCACCATCCAGCGGAACCAATGGACGCAGATCTGGCGGCAGTACCGGCAGAACCGTCAGGATCATCCACTCTGGTTTGTTACCAGACTGTACGAATGCTTCCAGCAGCTTAATACGCTTCGTCAGCTTCTTACGTTTGGTTTCGGAGTTGGTTTCGGTCAGCTCTTCACGCAGCTGCTCGCATTCCTGCTCCAGATCCATGTTCTTCAGCAGAGCCTGGATCGCTTCGGCACCCATTTTCGCGTCGAATTCATCACCAAACTCTTCCAGCGCATCCAGATACTGCTCTTCAGTCAGGATCTGACGGCGCTCAAGGTTGGTCATGCCACCTTCAACCACGACATAAGATTCAAAATAAAGCACACGCTCAATATCACGCAGCGGCATATCCAGCAGCAAACCGATACGGGAAGGCAGTGACTTCAGGAACCAGATGTGCGCAGTCGGAGAAGCCAGCTCGATGTGGCCCATACGCTCACGGCGCACTTTAGTCTGGGTCACTTCAACGCCGCACTTCTCACAAATAACACCGCGGTGTTTCAGGCGCTTATACTTACCGCACAAGCACTCATAATCTTTTACCGGCCCAAAGATACGGGCGCAGAAAAGGCCGTCACGCTCAGGCTTGAACGTACGGTAGTTGATGGTTTCTGGCTTTTTAACTTCACCAAAAGACCACGAACGGATCATGTCTGGCGAGGCCAGAGCAATTTTGATCGCATCAAACTCTTCGGTTTTAGTTTGCGCTTTCAGAAACTTTAATAAGTCTTTCACGGATTGGCTCCTGTCGGAGTTAGACCTGATAGACACCTGAACCATGCCGTTAAAAACACAATTCAGGTGTCCCTATGACGAATGCCAGCAATACAACGAGCTGGGATTACTCTTCTTCCAGCTCGATGTTGATACCCAGCGAGCGGATTTCTTTCAACAGTACGTTGAAGGATTCCGGCATGCCTGGTTCCATCTGATGATTGCCATCCACGATGTTCTTATACATCTTGGTACGGCCGTTCACGTCATCAGACTTAACGGTCAACATTTCTTGCAGGGTATAAGCTGCACCATAAGCTTCCAGCGCCCACACTTCCATCTCACCGAAGCGTTGACCACCGAACTGCGCCTTACCACCCAGCGGCTGCTGAGTAACCAGGCTATAAGAACCGGTGGAACGAGCATGCATCTTATCGTCAACCAAGTGGTTCAGTTTCAGCATGTACATGTAGCCCACTGTAACCTGACGCTCAAATTTCTCACCGGTACGTCCGTCGTACAGGGTAATCTGACCGGAGGTAGGGATACCGCCCATCTGCAACAGTTCCTTGATTTCTTTCTCTTTTGCACCGTCGAATACCGGCGTTGCAATTGGCATACCTTTCTTCAGGTTTTCAGCCAGACGCATAACTTCTTCGTCTGAGAAAGTGCTCAGGTCGACTTTCTGACGCACATCGTCGCCCAGATCGTAGGCTCTCTGGATGAACTCACGCAGTTTAGTCACTTCTTCGTGCTGCTTGAGCATGGCGTTGATTTTCTCGCCGATACCTTTCGCAGCCATACCCAGGTGGGTTTCCAGAATCTGACCAATGTTCATACGTGAAGGTACGCCCAGCGGGTTCAGTACGATATCGACCGGCGTACCGTTCTCATCGTAAGGCATATCTTCGATCGGGTTGATCTTGGAGATAACACCTTTGTTCCCGTGACGACCTGCCATTTTGTCACCCGGTTGAATCTGACGTTTAACAGCCAGATAAACCTTGACGATTTTCAGCACGCCCGGTGCCAGATCATCGCCCTGAGTGATTTTACGGCGCTTAGCTTCGAGTTTTTTCTCAAACTCGTGCTTCAGCTCATCATACTGTTCTGCCAGCTGTTCCAACTGATTCTGTTTATCTTCATCAGTCAGACCCAGTTCCAACCAGCGCTCGCGCGGCAGTTTGTCCAGTTTGTCAGCTTCTACGCCGCCGGAAACCAGCACAGCATGGATACGTGCAAACAGGCCCGCTTCCAGAATCTGCAATTCTTCAGTCAGGTCTTTCTTCGCCTGCTTCAGCTGCATTTCTTCGATTTCCAACGCACGTTTGTCTTTTTCCACGCCATCGCGGGTAAAGACTTGTACGTCGATAATCGTACCGGAAACACCGTTTGGTACACGCAGAGAAGAGTCTTTAACGTCAGACGCTTTCTCACCGAAGATCGCACGCAGCAGTTTCTCTTCTGGCGTCAGTTGGGTTTCACCTTTCGGTGTTACCTTACCAACCAGAATGTCACCACCAGTCACTTCCGCACCGATGTAAACGATGCCGGACTCATCCAGTTTGGAAAGTGCTGCTTCACCCACGTTCGGGATGTCCGCAGTAATTTCTTCAGGCCCTAACTTGGTGTCACGAGACACACAGGCTAGTTCCTGAATGTGGATGGTCGTAAAGCGATCTTCCTGAACCACACGCTCGGAAACGAGGATGGAGTCTTCGAAGTTGTAACCATTCCATGGCATGAATGCCACGCGCATGTTCTGGCCCAGCGCCAGTTCACCCAGATCGGTGGACGGGCCATCTGCCAGAACGTCGCCACGTTCTACCGGCTCACCCAGAGATACACACGGCATCTGACTGATGCAGGTGTTCTGGTTAGAACGGGTATATTTGGTCAGGTTATAGATGTCGATCCCGGCTTCGCCCGGATACATTTCATCGTCATTAACGCGGATTACAATACGGGATGCATCCACGTACTGTACTGTACCACCACGTTTGGCTACGGCAGTCACACCGGAGTCAACCGCAACAGCACGTTCCATACCGGTACCAACCAGCGGCTTATCAGCACGCAGGGTCGGAACGGCCTGACGTTGCATGTTCGCACCCATCAGGGCACGGTTGGCGTCATCGTGTTCCAGGAACGGAATCAGGGATGCACCGACGGAAACCACCTGCTGTGTGGAAACGTCCATGTATTCAACCTGATCGCGGCTGAACAAGCTGGACTCGCCTTTGTTACGGCAGGTAACCAGTTCGTCGATGAAGCGGCCTTCTTCGTCCAAATTGGTGTTCGCCTGTGCGATAACGAAGTTACCTTCTTCAATCGCAGACAGGTAATGGATCTCATCCGTCACCACGTTGTCACGCACACGACGATATGGGGTTTCAAGGAAACCGTACTCGTTCGTTTGCGCATAAACGGACAGGGAGTTGATCAGACCGATGTTCGGACCTTCCGGCGTTTCGATAGGACAAACGCGGCCGTAGTGAGTTGGGTGTACGTCACGGACTTCAAAGCCAGCGCGTTCACGCGTCAGACCGCCTGGGCCCAATGCAGAGATACGACGTTTGTGCGTAATCTCGGACAGCGGGTTGTTCTGGTCCATAAACTGTGACAGCTGGCTCGAACCGAAGAACTCTTTCACGGCAGCCGAAATAGGCTTGGCGTTAATCATGTCCTGCGGCATCAGCGTATCGAGGTCGCCCAGAGACAGACGTTCTTTTACAGCACGTTCTACACGTACCAGACCAACGCGGAATTGGTTTTCTGCCATTTCGCCGACGGAACGGATACGACGGTTGCCGAGGTGATCGATATCGTCCACTTCGCCTTTACCGTTACGGATATCAATGAGCTTCTTCATCACTTCGATGATGTCGTCTTTGCTCAGGATACCGGAACCTTCGATCTCATCGCGTAGCAGAGAACGGTTGAACTTCATACGACCAACCGCAGACAAATCGTAGCGGTCTTCAGAGAAGAACAGGTTCTCGAACAGCGTTTCTGCTGCTTCACGCGTTGGCGGCTCACCAGGACGCATCATGCGATAGATTTCAACCAGCGCGCTCAGACGATCGTTTGACGGATCGACACGCACGGTTTCAGACATGTATGCACCGTGATCGAGATCGTTGGTGAACAGAGTCTCGATACGTTTGTGGCCAGACTGGCTCAGTTTAGCCAGCAGATCCAGCGACAGCTCCATGTTGGCTGCGCCGATCAGTTCACCAGTGCTCTCGTCGATATAGTCTTTGGATAGCACTTTGCCAGCAATATATTCAACAGGCACTTCAATGCGCTCAATACCATCTTTCTCTAACTGACGGATATGACGCGCAGTGATACGGCGACCTTTTTCGATATAAACTTTACCGTTCGCTTCGATATCAAACGATGCGGTTTCACCACGCAGGCGCTCAGGAACCAGATCCATCTGCAATTTATTGCCATTGATTTCATAGACAATTTTATCGAAGAAAAGATCGAGAATCTGTTCGGTGGAGTAACCCAGCGCGCGCAGGATAATGGTCGCAGGCAATTTGCGGCGACGGTCGATACGAACAAACAGGTTATCCTTCGGATCAAACTCGAAATCCAACCAGGAACCACGGTAAGGAATAATACGTGCGTTATACAGCACCTTACCTGAAGAGTGGGTTTTACCTTTGTCGCTATCGAAGAACACACCTGGACTACGATGCAGCTGAGATACGATTACACGCTCAGTGCCGTTGATCACGAAGGTACCGTTGTCGGTCATGAGCGGAATTTCGCCCATGTAAACTTCTTGTTCTTTGATGTCTTTAACGGTGCCTTCAGGCGCTTCGCGCTCGTAGATCACCAGGCGCAGTTTCACGCGCAGCGGCGCAGAGAACGTCACCCCACGGATCTGACATTCTTTAACGTCAAATACTGGCTCGCCCAAGCGATAGCTAACGTATTGCAGCTCTGAATTACCGCTATAGCTTTTTATGGGGAAAACAGAACGGAATGCAGCTTCCAAACCGTACTGACCTTCCGGGTCTTGCTCGATAAACTTCTGGAACGAGTCAAGTTGGATAGAAAGGAGATAAGGTACGTCCAAAACCTGCGGACGTTTACCAAAATCCTTACGAATGCGTTTTTTCTCGGTATAGGAGTAAACCATAGGGTTCCTCAGCTAGCTGACAAGTCGAACCACTCTGTCTGCCCTAAGAAGGACAGTTCATGCAACACTATTTATGTTGGTCGGAAAATGGGGAACTTTCCGTAATACGTCTTTCTATTACTCTTAAACCATTTCATCGCTTTTGCTCAGGCAGGGAGCCCGTTCTGGAAAGCAGTATATTAAGTCGTCAATAGAAAAAAATATTGGGGAAATCAATGGCTAAACAGTGCGAAAGCCCATCGATGCCCTACAGCGCAAAAAGGCTGGTGACTAAAAAGTCACCAGCCATCAGCCTAATAAATCAGGCTGCAACCTGAAAGATTGGCTTATTTAACTTCAACTTCTGCGCCAGCTTCTTCCAGTGATTTTTTCAGTGCTTCAGCGTCATCTTTGCTCACGCCTTCTTTCAGAACTGCTGGTGCAGATTCAACCAGATCTTTGGCTTCTTTCAGGCCCAGACCAGTCGCGCCACGAACAGCTTTGATTACAGCAACTTTGTTAGCGCCGATGCCTTTCAGCACAACGTCGAACTCAGTTTTTTCTTCAGCAACTTCAGCTGGGCCAGCAGCAACAGCTACAGCAGCAGCAGCAGAAACACCGAATTTTTCTTCCATAGCAGAAACCAGCTCAACAACATCCATTACAGACATAGCTGCTACTGCTTCCAGAATTTGATCTTTAGTGATAGACATAACAATTGTTCCTAAGAATCAGAAATAGTTTATACGTTAGCAAGTGCGTTAGAAAAGAAAGCGCTATTACGCAGCTTCTTTTGCATCGCGAACAGCAGCCAGAGTGCGGACCAGTTTGCCTGCAGCGGCTTCTTTCATGGTCGACATCAGACGTGCCAGTGCTTCTTCGTAAGTCGGCAGCGTTGCCAGACGGTCAATTTGAGCCGCCGGGATCAGCTCACCTTCAAAGGCTGCAGCTTTGACCTCAAATTTTGCATTCGCTTTCGCGAACTCTTTGAACAAACGAGCAGCAGCGCCCGGGTGTTCCATAGAATATGCAATCAGGGTCGGACCAACAAACGTGTCTTTCAGGCATTCAAATTGAGTGCCTTCAACGACGCGGCGCAGCAGGGTGTTACGAACAACACGCATGTAAACGCCAGCTTCACGACCTGCTTTACGCAGTTCGGTCATTTTATCAACGGTAACGCCACGGGAATCCGCAACAACCGCAGACAGCGCACCTTTGGCTACTTCGCTGACTTCAGCAACAATCGCTTGTTTGTCTTGAAGATTTAATGCCATTAGCTTTTGCTCCTGGATTTAGCCGGAGAAAATCTCCGGAACTCACTTCACTTATCGCCAAAATTAGAGATAAGCGTTGAAACACGGTGAGCAGAATCCAGTAAAAAATTATTCTTTATAAAAAAGAAAAACGTTATTTAGGCTCTGTCACCGTCTACGCAGGAAGGATTAAGTTTCTTTCGAAACACCTGCGGTCTTGGACGGAGGCCTGGATAGGCCAGGCTCCAACCGAAAATTCTTGCGTTATTCCACTTGAGGAACAACGGGCGTAAAATTATAGGTAAATCTCACACCCGAGTAAAGCGGAACAAAAGCTATTAGTTAGCAGCAGCGTTCAGACCGCTCTGGTCGATAGCAACGCCAGCGCCCATAGTGGTAGACAGGCTAACTTTCTTGATGTACACGCCTTTCGCCTGAGATGGTTTTGCTTTTTTCAGCGCAACCAGCAAGGCTTCCAGGTTTTCTTTCAATTTGTTAGAGTCGAAATCAACCTTACCGATAGTGGTATGGATGATACCGTTCTTGTCGTTACGGTAACGAACCTGACCTGCTTTAGCATTGTTAACAGCTTCAGCAACGTTAGGTGTTACAGTACCCACTTTCGGGTTTGGCATCAGGCCACGTGGACCCAGAACCTGGCCCAATTGGCCAACAACGCGCATTGCATCTGGAGAAGCAATAACAACGTCAAAGCCCATTTCGCCTTTCTTGATCTGATCAGCCAGATCTTCCATGCCCACGAACTCAGCGCCAGCAGCTTTAGCAGCTTCAGCGTTTGCACCCTGGGTGAAGACTGCTACGCGAACAGAACGACCGGTGCCGTGAGGCAGAACGGTTGCACCGCGAACGTTTTGGTCAGATTTACGTGCATCGATGCCGAGGTTAACAGCTACGTCTACACTTTCTACGAACTTAGCAGTGGCCAGCTCTTTGAGCAGAGCAACAGCTTCGTTGATGTCGTACTGTTTAGTTACATCAACTTTGTCACGGATCACGCGCATGCGCTTGGTCAGCTTAGCCATTTATTAATCCTCCACTACCAGGCCCATGGAACGAGCGGTACCTGCGATAGAACGCGCCATAGCGTCTACATCAGAACCAGTCATGTCCGCAGCTTTAGTTTCTGCGATTTCACGAACCTGAGCGCTCGTTACTTTACCAACTTTGTCTTTGTTCGGCTTACCGGAACCAGACTTGATACCAGCCGCTTTCTTCAGCAGAACAGCTGCTGGAGGCGTTTTGGTAACGAAGGTGAAAGAACGGTCAGAATAAACGGTAATAACAACAGGAATCGGCAGACCTTTTTCAACGCTTTCAGTTTTAGCATTGAACGCCTTACAGAATTCCATGATGTTCACACCCTGCTGACCCAGAGCCGGACCTACCGGTGGGCTTGGGTTAGCCATACCAGCTGCAACTTGCAGCTTGACATAGGCTTGTACTTTCTTGGCCATTTAACTTTCCTCAATTGGGTAATAGCGCCTAGTGAAAGGCTCCCCGTGGTTTGTATTACGTTTCAGACGCCGTTAAGGCCCCTGAAAAACAAAAGGCGCGAAATTATAGGTTAATTTCGCGCCATAGGCAAGTAGCTATTTCCAGCAAGTCCTGTCGGGCAATTAGCCTTTTTCGACTTGAGCAAAGTCCAGTTCAACCGGCGTTGCACGACCAAAGATAGAGACAGACACCTTCAGGCGGCTCTTCTCGTAGTCAACTTCTTCGACAACACCGTTAAAGTCAGCAAATGGACCGTCGTTAACGCGAACCATTTCACCCGGTTCAAACAGCGTTTTCGGACGTGGTTTGTCACCAACCTGCTGGAGACGATTCATAATCGCATCCACTTCTTTGTCACTGATTGGCGCAGGACGATCGGATGTACCGCCAATGAACCCCATAACACGAGGTACGCTGCGTACAAGATGCCAGCTGGCATCTTCCATCACCATCTGTACCAAGACATAACCAGGGAAAAACTTGCGCTCGCTCTTGCGACGCTGGCCACCACGGATTTCGACTACTTCTTCAGTAGGCACCATGACTTCGCCAAACAGTTCTTCCATATTATGGAGTTTGATATGCTCACGCAGTGATTGTGCTACGCGACCTTCAAAACCAGAGAACGCCTGAACGACGTACCAACGTTTTTTTGGAGCTTCAGACATCTTAGAACCTCAGGCCAGTGATAAACGATACCAAACGGACCAGAATTCCATCCAGTCCCCACAAAATCAGTGACATCACGGCAGTCACCGCGGCAACGATTAACGTGGTGTGTAACGTTTCCTGACGAGTCGGCCAAATTACTTTGCGCACTTCAGTACGCGCTTCGCGAGCAAACGCTACGGTTGCTTTGCCTTTCGTGGTCAGCAGTGCCACACCACCGGCAGCGGCGATCAGGATAACAACGGCCAATGCACGCAGAGGAAGACTAAATTCGCGGTAATAATAATTGCCAACAATCGCAACAACCAGCAAGGCACCTACTACCAGCCACTTAATCACTTCCAGGCCACGCCCACTATCCTGAGCTTCGGTATTCGCACTCATAAACCAACCTGTCACAATGATTCAGACAAATAACTTTGCCCCGTAACCACGGAGCAACCAAACCGAAAGATGTTCTGTAAAACGAATAATTCGGTATTTACGCCGTATCTACAGAGCCTATCTCACCAATGATTATATCTCACAATCGCTGATGAGATAGGTTCTACCATGACAGCGTAGAAAAAGGGCATCAAATGATGCCCTTTTATCGCGTGTCGCGTCAAACGTTATCAGCGATTAAGCGATAACTTTAGCAACAACGCCCGCGCCTACTGTACGGCCGCCTTCACGGATTGCGAAACGCAAGCCGTCATCCATCGCGATTGGGTGGATCAGGGTAACAACCATTTTGATGTTGTCGCCCGGCATTACCATCTCTACGCCTTCTGGCAGTTCGATGGTGCCCGTTACGTCAGTTGTACGGAAGTAGAACTGAGGACGGTAACCTTTGAAGAACGGAGTATGACGGCCGCCTTCATCCTTGCTCAGGATATACACTTCTGATTCGAACTTGGTGTGTGGCTTGATTGAACCCGGCTTAGCCAGTACCTGACCACGCTCGATTTCTTCACGCTTGATACCACGCAGCAGAACACCAACGTTCTCACCCGCACGGCCTTCGTCCAGCAGTTTGCGGAACATTTCTACGCCAGTACAGGTAGATTTCGCGGTGTCTTTGATACCAACGATTTCAACTTCTTCACCGACTTTAACGATACCGCGCTCTACACGACCGGTAACAACGGTACCACGGCCGGAGATGGAGAATACGTCTTCGATTGGCAGCAGGAACGGCTTGTCAATTGCACGCTCTGGCTCTGGGATATAAGAATCCAGGTGCTCTGCCAGTTCGATGATTTTTGCTTCCCACTCAGCTTCGCCTTCCAGCGCTTTCAGCGCAGAACCACGAACAACTGGTGTGTCGTCGCCTGGGAAATCGTATTGAGACAGCAGCTCACGCACTTCCATCTCAACCAGTTCCAGCAGCTCTTCGTCATCAACCATGTCACATTTGTTCAGGAACACGATGATGAAAGGAACGCCAACCTGACGACCCAGCAGGATGTGCTCACGGGTCTGAGGCATTGGGCCGTCAGTCGCAGCAACAACCAGGATCGCGCCGTCCATCTGAGCAGCACCGGTGATCATGTTTTTCACATAGTCGGCGTGTCCTGGGCAGTCAACGTGCGCGTAGTGGCGAGACGGGGTATCGTATTCAACGTGAGACGTGTTGATGGTGATACCACGTGCTTTTTCTTCTGGTGCGTTATCGATCTGGTCGAATGCACGCGCGTTACCACCGTAGGTTTTAGCCAGAACGGTAGTGATTGCAGCGGTCAGCGTTGTTTTACCATGGTCAACGTGGCCGATAGTACCGACGTTAACGTGCGGTTTTGTACGTTCAAATTTTTCTTTAGACATCGATTGTCCCTCTAAGACACGGATAAATCGGTGGTATCACCACATCAACCAAGCAATAGCTTGCTGAATTTATTCACAGAAAGAAAATCAGGAGGAGGAAAAGGAAGTGGTGCTGATAGGCAGATTCGAACTGCCGACCTCACCCTTACCAAGGGTGCGCTCTACCAACTGAGCTATATCAGCACATCTTGGAGCGGGCAGTGGGAATCGAACCCACATCATCAGCTTGGAAGGCTGAGGTAATAGCCATTATACGATGCCCGCATCCTGGAACTCGGCTACCTAATTTTTCTGTAGATTTTGAAATTGGGGAATAAGAATTTATAGACCCCGCCTTCGTCGATCCGGCTCAGTCTTACTACCGTATCGAATATCCTGTTACCAGGATTGAATTTGGTGGTGGGGGAAGGATTCGAACCTTCGAAGTCTGTGACGGCAGATTTACAGTCTGCTCCCTTTGGCCGCTCGGGAACCCCACCTGGTTGTGTACTTGATGGTGCCGGCTACCGGAATCGAACTGGTGACCTACTGATTACAAGTCAGTTGCTCTACCTACTGAGCTAAGCCGGCTTCAAGTGCTGCGCATTCTAGGTAGACAGAACGCTCGATGCAACAAAAAAATTGCGTAAAATGCGCTATCGCTTAGATTTTATCCAAATTCAGCCATAAATCTAGATCAGCAATCAGAATTAGCGCAAAGAACCACCAGTTCCATCTAACAAAATGGCGATTTCACCGTCAACATCTCCTCAATGTCTCTTGCACCAATAATGGAATGTTGCCCTTTAAGGGGGCAGACTCTGCACTGACAGATGCTATTTTGCTCACTTTTCTAAGAAAACAGGCTTGGAATGCATTTTGCTTGTTTAGAAACAAATTTCTGAAGAACGAGCAAAGTACGATGAAAATAGTTCAACTCAATGCGGCAACCTTACCTGTCTATCGTGAAGAACTGGCCAATCTATTAATAGATGCTGTAGAAAAAGGCGCTTCTGTTGGATATCAATCACCTCTGCACCACAAAGAAGCTATGGAATATTTTCATGGCTTACAGGCATCTGTCGCCAACGGTGACCGCATACTATGGGCAGCGCGCGGCGAGGAAGGTATCGTCGGAAGTGTACAGCTAGAGTTGTGTCAAAAGCCAAACGGGAGAAACAGGGCTGAAATTCAAAAATTGTTAGTTCATAGCCGAGTACGCAGAGCGGGAATAGGCAGACAACTCATTCATTTACTGGAAAAGCACGCGCTTTTCCAACAAAGAGGGTTACTCTACTTAGACACCCAAGCTGGCTCCCCGGCAGAAGCGTTCTACCGCGCTCTGGGTTATCGCCATCTGGGAGAATTGCCTGATTATGCTTGCACACCCGATGGGTATTACCATCCAACGGCTATCTACTATAAACGCCTCTTTGCCGTGAACGGGTTAGGTAAAGCAATCGCCAGCTAGCCTGTACCCGATGCATAAACATAGAAGCATCGGGTACAGAACCGATTTTCTCTTCTTCTTTCTATCAGCAAAGTGTTAACCTGCCCATTATCAAAAATTTATTACATAAGAAAAGGCGCCGCGATCATAGCGTTGGCTAAACTAATAGCCCGTTTTCCTCGCTGGCTGAAAGTCCCTTTTCTTACCTGTTAAGCAGGCAGAACACGACTTATGAGCAATAGAGAGCAATCCTTGGCCACGCCATATCTACAATTTAATCGCAGCCAATGGGCCGCCTTGCGCGATTCCGTCCCGTTAACGCTGACAGAGGAAGAAATCGTTAAGCTCAAAGGGATTAACGAAGACCTTTCATTAGACGAGGTCGCAGAAATTTATCTGCCGCTATCCCGCCTGCTTAATTTCTATATCAGCTCTAATTTACGCCGTCAGGCGGTACTGGAGCAGTTCTTAGGGACTGATGGCCAAAAAATACCTTACATAATCGGTATTGCGGGTAGTGTCGCCGTGGGAAAAAGTACCACAGCCCGTGTGCTGCAGGCATTATTAAGCCGTTGGCCGGAACATCGCAGTGTAGAGCTCATTACAACCGATGGGTTTCTTCATCCAAATAAGGTGTTAAAAGAGCGTGATTTGATGAAGAAAAAAGGCTTTCCGCAATCATATGATATGCATAGCCTGGTAAAATTCGTTTCTGATATAAAATCAGGAACACACAAAGTCACCGCTCCAACGTATTCTCATCTAACATACGACATCGTTCCTAATAACAATAAAGTGTTGGAACAACCTGATATTTTAATATTAGAAGGCTTAAATGTTCTACAGAGTGGGATGGACTATCCACATGATCCACATAGAGTTTTCGTCTCTGACTTTGTTGATTTCTCTATCTATGTCGATGCACCAGAAACACTACTACAAACATGGTATATAAATCGTTTTTTAAAATTCAGGCAGGGTGCATTCTCAAATCCAAATTCATATTTTCATAATTATGCAAAACTGACAGAAGAAGAGGCTGTTGGTATTGCCTCTCAATTATGGAAAGAAATTAATGGGCTTAATCTAAAAGAAAATATTCTACCTACTCGAGAAAGAGCCAGTCTTATTATGACTAAAAGCGCTAATCATGCCGTTGAATGTGTGCGATTGAGAAAGTGAAAAGCGAATAAATATAAAAGGGGGTTAATCCCCCTTTTTTTTCACGCACCACGCAGAGAAATCTCCCCACCAATATATGGCGTGACCAACCCATCGTTTTCTAAGAGCAGCGCCCCTTGACGATCTATTCCTCGGTCGATTCCATATATTTCACGATTACCGATAATCAAACGAACCGGGCGATTAAAATAGTTATCCAATTTTTCCCATCTGGGAATAAATGGTTCAAGGCCTTGTAGTTCAAAGATAGCCAAAGCCCCTCTTAATTCAGAAATAAGAGTCGAAGCGAGTATATTGCGATTAATATCTATACCTGCTTCTTGTAAATTTATCCAGCCTTGACTAATCGTATCTGGAGCAGGCTCTCTCATCTGTAAATTAATGCCAGCTCCAATGACCAGATTAGCGGCATCTCCCGTTTTTCCGGTAAGTTCGACAAGAATTCCTGCTAGTTTTCTATCCTTCAGATATAAATCATTGGGCCATTTGACTCGAACACCATCAGCACCAAGCTTATGTAGCACTTCTGCCATTACGATGCCGATAACCAAACTAACGCCAACAGCCGCAGCAGGTCCCTGTTCTAGGCGCCAGTATAAAGACAAATATAAATTTGCACCAAAGGGCGAGAACCATTGCCTGCCCCGACGACCACGCCCAGATTGCTGATATTCAGCAAGGCATGCATCACCGGAGGATAAGGTGTCCAATCGTTCTAAAATATACTGATTAGTAGAATCAACGACAGGTAAAACTGTCACACCACCTTCTGGTAGGTGCTTGAGGATAGCCTCCTCGTCTAATAACTGCATAGGCGCAGGTAAAGAATAGCCCTTGCCCGTCACAGTAAAAACATCAATTCCCCAATCACGTATAGTTTGAATATGTTTATTAATCGCCGCTCGACTCATCCCCATCATTTCACCCAGTAATTCACCGGAATAAAATTCGCCATCAGAGAGGATTTTAATTAGTTTAAGAGGAACCGTAATATCTTTCATGATAATACCTCGATGGCATTGACCTCACCATGCGCAGCAATAAAGCGAACTTCAGGCTCCAGCTCTATGGAGAATTTTGCAGCAACCTGATTGCGGACGTAACGCGCTAATTCGACAACATCGGAGCTTTTTGCATTATTTTTATTAATTAGAACTAATGCCTGTTTCTCATGAACAGCTGCACCACCAAACTGAAATCCTTTAAGATTGCACTGATCAATCAACCACCCGGCGGCCAATTTAACATTGCCATCAGCTTGTAAATACTGAGGGGCATTCGGATACTCTCGTAAAACACATTCAGCATGCTGCGGTGTAATTATCGGATTTTTGAAGAAGCTACCGGCATTACCGGTCACGGTAGGATCAGGAAGTTTGCTTCGGCGCATATGGCATACGGAATCAAATATCTGCTGTGGCGTAACATTTGTAGGGTCCAGCTTGACCAAATCACCGTAGTTAAGTATAGGATTCCACTCTTTCTTTAAAAAGAACCCTACTGCGGTAATCGCAAACCCAGAGCGGTATTGATGCTTAAATATGCTTTCACGGTAATCGAACTGGCATTCCTCAGAGGGAAAACGCATAACGTTACCTTCAGCTAGATCCAACACGTCAACATAATCACAAACATGCTGTAATTCGATACCGTACGCACCAATATTCTGTATCGGTGCAGAACCCACACATCCTGGAATTAATGCCAGATTTTCTAACCCTGCAATACCACGCCTAAGCGTATATTCAACTAATTGATGCCAATTCTCACCTGCACCAACATGAAGATACCAGCCATCGCTTTCTTCTCGAATATCTATACCCTTGAGCCGATTTAACAGAATAGTGCCTAAGAAATCCTCAAGAAAAAGGACATTACTCCCTTCCCCTAGCAATAAAATCGGCTCTTGTGATGCGCTGGCGACTCGCCATCCCTCAATCAATTTCTCCTGAGTATCCGCAACCTTAAGACAAGATGCGGAAACAGGTAATGAGAAAGAGTTATAAGACTTTAATGAAATAACGCTCGACGCCATGATAGAAATACCTACTAATTCAGATATCACATAGTCTACCTGATCTACGCAAGATACCGACTGTCTTTTGCCACCGGATACGGATAAACAGTCGTTCCAAACGCG
>NZ_JBBBQR010000028.1:0-30417 GCF_037136835.1 Pectobacterium sp. 1950-15
CTGCGGCTCATCCTAAGTCCGCTCTCTCCTCAGCATAATTTTTTACGCCAGAAAAATAAGGGCAGAGAGCTAATAGGTAATCTCTCTTGTTCGCTCGATTTTTCGTCGCTTCCCGACTACTACCTCTAAATAGTCGTGTGTATGAATTCAGTATAAACACAAAATCAATGGTTTTATTTTTATCATTATAAATCAATAAGTTAATTTATTTTTCTGTGATAATTCTTTAGTGGTAGTTGCTGGTGTACTCCGTTTTTCACCGGGGGACACTCTTGATCGTTATCAAGTTTGGCGACGTGGTTGCTGGATACGCTAGCGCCAACTTGAGCGATGTGTCGTAAGCAAAAACAGATGTCTGCTACGAGCATTTCATAACGACAGGGGCCAGCAGGCTTCGCAGCAGGAGAGTCCGGATGAGCAAATTCCTTGACCGGTTACGTTACTTCAAACAACTGGCCGAACCGTTTTCCGATGGGCATGGCCAGACCCTCAATACCAATCGTGACTGGGAAGACGGCTATCGCAGTCGCTGGCAGCATGACAAAATCGTGCGTTCTACCCACGGGGTAAACTGTACCGGTTCATGTAGCTGGAAGATTTATGTGAAAAACGGTCTGGTGACGTGGGAAACGCAGCAGACTGACTACCCGCGCACCCGCCCGGACCTGCCTAACCATGAACCTCGCGGCTGCCCGCGCGGTGCCAGCTACTCCTGGTATCTCTACAGCGCCAACCGCCTGAAATACCCGATGATGCGTAAGCGCCTGCTGAAACTGTGGCGTGAAGCGAAACTGACGCATAGCGATCCGGTGGATGCCTGGGCATCCATCGTCAACGACCCCGAGAAGACCAAATACTACAAGCAAATTCGTGGCCGTGGCGGTTTCGTTCGTTCTGACTGGAATGAAGTCAACGAACTGATCGCTGCCTCTAACGTTTACACCACCAAAACCTTCGGCCCAGACCGCGTGATCGGTTTCTCTCCGATTCCTGCGATGTCGATGGTGTCCTACGCCGCGGGTGCCCGTTACCTTTCTCTGCTCGGCGGCGTGTGCCTGAGCTTCTACGACTGGTACTGTGACTTGCCTCCGGCATCACCCATGACCTGGGGTGAGCAGACTGACGTACCGGAGTCTGCCGACTGGTATAACTCCTCTTACATCATTGCCTGGGGCTCTAACGTTCCGCAAACCCGTACGCCGGATGCCCACTTCTTTACGGAAGTTCGCTACAAAGGCACCAAAACCGTTGCGGTCACGCCGGATTACGCTGAAATTGCCAAGCTGTGCGACCACTGGCTGAACCCGAAACAAGGGACCGACAGCGCGATGGCGCTGGCAATGGGCCACGTGATTCTGAAAGAATTCCACCTCGACAAACCGAGCCAGTATTTCAGCGAGTACGTTCGTCAATACACGGACTTACCGATGCTGGTGCTGCTGGAGCCACGTGAAGACGGTTACTACGCGGCGGGTCGACTGCTGCGTGCTTCCGATCTGGTGGACAACCTCGGCCAGGACAACAACCCGCAGTGGAAAACCATCGCGATTGACGATGAAAGCGGCAATCTGACGGCTCCGCAAGGGTCGATAGGCTACCGTTGGGGCGATCAGGGCAAATGGAACCTGGAACAGCGCGACGGCGTGAGCGGCGAAGAAGTGAAGCTACGCTTGAGCCTGCTGGGCTCGCATGACGATGTCGTTGATGTCGGCTTCCCGTATTTTGGCGGCGCGGTCAGCGAACATTTCAACAACGTTGCGCTAGAAGAAATCCTGCTGCACAAACTGCCCGTTAAGCGCCTGACGCTGGCGGACGGTAGCGAAGCGCTGGTTGCCTGCGTATATGACCTGACGATGGCGAACTACGGCTTGGATCGCGGTCTGGGCGACGACAATTGTGCGCGTGATTACGACGATGTGAAAGCGTACAGTCCAGCCTGGGCCGAAGAAATTACGGGCGTTTCTCGTCAGAACATCATCCGTATTGCGCGTGAATTCGCGGATAACGCCGATAAAACGCACGGTCGTTCGATGGTCATCGTCGGTGCCGGTATCAACCACTGGTACCACATGGACATGAACTACCGCGGCATCATCAACATGCTGATTTTCTGCGGCTGTGTTGGTCAGAGCGGTGGCGGTTGGGCGCACTACGTCGGACAAGAAAAACTGCGTCCGCAAACCGGTTGGACGCCGCTGGCGTTTGGTCTGGACTGGCAGCGTCCGCCGCGTCACATGAACAGTACGTCGTTCTTCTATAATCATTCCAGCCAGTGGCGTTATGAAACCGTCGCGCCGCAGGAACTGCTGTCACCACTGGCGGATAAATCCCGCTTTACCGGCAGCATGATTGACTTCAACGTGCGCGCCGAGCGTATGGGCTGGCTGCCGTCTGCACCACAGCTGAACGTTAACCCGCTGGATATCGCGGAGAAAGCGCGTGCCGCCGGTGTCACGCCACAGGACTATACCGTTGCCGCGTTGAAATCAGGCGAAATCAAATTTGCCGCTGAACAGCCGGATAGTGAGCAAAACTACCCACGCAACCTGTTCATCTGGCGTTCTAACCTGCTGGGCTCCTCCGGTAAAGGCCATGAATACATGCTGAAGTACCTGCTGGGTACGGAGCACGGTATTCAAGGGCAAGATCTGGGTACCGCGGGCAGCGTGAAGCCGGAAGAAGTGGAATGGCGCGATCAGGGCGTTGAAGGCAAACTGGATCTGGTGGTGACGCTTGATTTCCGTATGTCCAGCACCTGCCTGTACTCCGACATCGTCCTGCCAACGGCAACCTGGTACGAAAAAGACGACATGAATACCTCGGATATGCATCCGTTTATTCACCCGCTGTCTGCGGCTGTCGATCCGGCGTGGGATTCCAAAAGCGACTGGGAAATCTACAAAGGCATCGCGAAAGCCTTCTCCCGCGTCTGTCAGGGACACCTTGGTCAGGAAACCGATCTGGTTACCTTGCCTATTCAACACGATTCCCCAGCTGAAATGGCGCAGCCGTTCGGCGTGGATGACTGGACAAAAGGCGAATGCGATCTGATTCCGGGCAAAACTGCACCACACCTGATGATGGTGGAGCGCGATTACCCGAACCTGTACGAACGTTTCACCTCGCTCGGCCCGTTGATGGACAAGCTGGGCAACGGCGGTAAAGGCATCGGCTGGAACACGCAGACCGAAGTCGATTTCCTGAAAAAGCTGAACTACACCAAGGCTGAGGGTGCGGCGGCGGGTCGTCCGAAGATTGAAACGGCGATCGATGCGGCAGAAGTGATTCTGTCTCTGGCCCCGGAAACCAACGGTCAGGTAGCGGTGAAAGCGTGGGAAGCGCTGAGCAAATTCACCGGTCGTGACCACACGCATCTGGCACTGAATAAAGAAGACGAAAAAATTCGTTTCCGCGATATTCAGGCGCAGCCGCGCAAGATTATCTCCAGCCCGACCTGGTCTGGTTTGGAAGATGAACACGTTTCCTATAACGCCTGTTATACCAACGTTCATGAGCTGATTCCGTGGCGTACGCTGTCTGGTCGCCAACAGCTGTATCAAGACCATGAGTGGATGCGTGCCTTCGGTGAAAGCCTGCTGGTATACCGTCCGCCGGTCGATACCCGTGCGGCGGAGCCGGTGATGAATAAGAAGCCTAACGGTAACCCGGAAAAACCGCTGAACTTCCTGACGCCGCACCAGAAATGGGGCATTCACTCCACGTACAGCGACAACCTGTTGATGCTGACGCTGGGTCGCGGTGGCCCGATTATCTGGCTGAGCGAAGATGATGCCCGCGATTTGGGTATTGCGGATAACGACTGGGTAGAAGCGTTTAACGCCAACGGTGCGTTGACGGCGCGTGCGGTTGTCAGCCAGCGTGTGCCGGCGGGAATGACCATGATGTACCACGCGCAGGAACGCATTATTAACCTGCCGGGATCGGAAATTACCCAGCAGCGCGGCGGTATTCACAACTCGGTAACCCGTATCACGCCGAAACCGACCCATATGATCGGCGGCTATGCCCAACTGGCTTATGGCTTTAACTACTACGGCACCGTTGGGTCAAACCGCGATGAGTTCGTCGTAGTTCGTAAAATGAAACGCATCGACTGGCTGGATGATGAAGGTCAGGACTATGTACAAAAAGCGGTACAGCAGGAGAAAGCCTGATGAAAATTCGTTCACAAGTGGGCATGGTGCTGAATCTGGACAAATGCATCGGCTGTCACACCTGCTCCGTTAGCTGTAAAAACGTCTGGACCAGCCGTGAAGGGATGGAATACGCCTGGTTTAACAATGTCGAAACCAAACCGGGCGTGGGTTATCCCCATGCCTGGGAAGATCAGGAAAAATGGAAGGGCGGCTGGATCCGTAAAATCAGCGGCAAGCTCGAACCGCGTATGGGTAACCGCATCAGCGTGTTGTCCAAAATCTTCGCTAACCCGGATGTGCCGGAAATCGACGACTACTACGAGCCGTTCGACTACGACTATCAGAACCTGCGTAAAGCGCCGGAAGGCAAACATCAGCCTGTCGCCCGTCCGCGCTCGCTGATTACCGGCCAGCGGATGAAGAAAATCGAGAACGGCCCGAACTGGGAAGACGATCTGGGTGGTGAATTCAGCGTGCGCTCCAAAGATAAGAACTTTGAGCATATGCAGAAAGAGATGTACGGCCAGTTCGAAAACACGTTCATGATGTATTTGCCGCGTCTGTGCGAACACTGCCTGAACCCGGCGTGTGTGGCGACCTGTCCGAGCGGCGCGATCTACAAACGTGGCGAAGACGGTATCGTCCTGATCGATCAGGACAAATGCCGCGGCTGGCGTATGTGCCTGACCGGTTGCCCGTACAAGAAAATCTACTTCAACTGGAAGAGCGGCAAATCAGAAAAATGTATTTTCTGCTACCCGCGTATCGAAAGTGGTCAACCGACGCTCTGCTCAGAAACTTGCGTCGGACGTATCCGCTATCTGGGCGTGCTGCTCTATGATGCTGACCGCATCGAGCAAGCGGCGTCGGTGGAAAACGAGAAAGATCTGTACCAGAGCCAACTGGACGTGTTCCTTGATCCGCACGACCCGAAAGTCATTGAACAAGCGCTGAAAGACGGCATTCCAAACAGCGTCATTGAAGCGGCGCAGCAGTCGCCGGTATACAAAATGGCGATGGACTGGAAGCTGGCGCTGCCGCTGCACCCAGAATACCGCACGCTGCCGATGGTCTGGTACGTGCCGCCGTTGTCACCGATTCAGTCTGCTGCGGATGCAGGTCAATTGGCACACACCGGCGTACTGCCGGACGTCGAAAGTCTGCGTATTCCAGTGCAATATCTGGCGAACCTGTTGACCGCAGGGGATACCGAGCCTGTATTGCTGGCGCTGAAACGTATGCTGGCGATGCGTCACTACAAACGTGCAGAAACCGTAGAAGGAAAAATCGATACCAGCGCGCTGGAACAGGTTGGGCTGACCGAAGCGCAGGCGCAGGAAATGTACCGCTATCTGGCGATTGCGAACTACGAAGATCGTTTCGTGATTCCATCAAGCCATCGTGAACTGGCGCGTGAAGCGTTCCCAGAAAGCAAAGGCTGCGGTTTCAGCTTTGGCGATGGTTGCCACGGCAGCGATACCAAATTCAACCTGTTCAACAGCAAGCGCATTGATGCCATTGATGTCAGCAACAAAACGCGCGACATGAACAGCAAAATCATGCGGGAGACGAACCATGATTAGCCTGCGGATTATTGCCCGCCTGCTGGACTATCCCGATAGCGAGCTGTGGGAAAACCGGGCTGAGTTGATCGAAGCGGTAGAGCAGACCGACGCTTTGCCGCTGCGCGAGAGTCATCAGCTCATGCAGTTCATCAATACGCTGTGCGCGCAGGATTTGTTGGACAAACAGGCAGAATATAGCGGCCTGTTTGACCGCGGCCGGGCGACCTCGCTGCTGCTGTTTGAACACGTTCACGGTGAGTCTCGTGACCGTGGTCAGGCGATGGTCGATCTCATGCAGCAATATCAGGATGCCGGTCTGGCTCTGGATTGCCGTGAGCTGCCGGATTACCTGCCGCTGTATCTTGAGTACCTTTCTCGTCTGGAACCCGCGCAAGGGCGCGCGGGTTTACTCGACATCGCGCCGATTCTGGCGTTGATTGGTGCGCGTTTGCAACAGCGTGACAGCAGCTATGCCGTGTTGTTCGATCTGCTGTTGGCGCTGTCCGGCAGTGACCTGAAAAGTGACGATGTCACACATCAGGTCGCTGACGAAGCACGCGACGATACGCCGCAGGCGCTGGATGCCGTGTGGGAAGAGGAACAGGTTAAATTCCTCGGTGAAGAAGGCTGCGCATCGGCCCAACAAACGCAACACCAACGCCGCTTCGCTGGCGCGGTGGTGCCGCAATATCTGAATCTTGACGCTACATCGGCGGGGGGGCAACGTTAATGAGTGCTTTCACGAACTATTTCAATATATTCTTTTTTGACATCTATCCTTACCTGGCGATGGCTATTTTCCTGATTGGCAGTTGGCTGCGTTATGACTACGGTCAGTACAGCTGGCGTGCCGGTTCGAGCCAAATGCTGGATAAGAAAGGGATGCGTCTGGCGTCTAACCTGTTCCATCTGGGGATTCTGGGCGTATTTGCCGGGCACTTCCTCGGTATGCTGACGCCGCACTGGATGTACGAAGCCTTCCTGCCAATGGATGTAAAACAGAAAATGGCGATGTTCGGCGGTGGTGCGGCAGGTCTGCTGACGTTTGTCGGTGGCGTGCTGTTGTTAAAGCGCCGTCTGACCAACCCGCGCATTCGTGCTACGTCCAGCGTTGGCGACATTCTCATTCTGTCTCTGCTGGTGATTCAGGCAGGTTTAGGGCTGCTGACCATTCCGTTCTCTGCACAGCATATGGACGGCAGTGAAATGCTGAAGCTGGTCGGTTGGGCGCAAAGCGTGGCGTTCTTCCAGGGCGGGGCGTCTGAGCATTTGGCGGGTGTCGCGCTGATCTTCAAGCTGCACATCGTGCTGGGGCTGACGCTGTTTGTTCTGTTCCCGTTCTGCCGTCTGGTTCACATCTGGAGCGCTCCGGTCGAGTACCTGACGCGTCGCTACCAGTTAGTACGTAACCGTCGCTAGTATGATAAAAATGGCGGCGTTATGATAACGCCGCCATTTTAACGTCTTCCTTTTCATCTTTCCCCGCCAACAACGATCGTCATCGGCAGCTCAGTCGATTATTTACCTCGCGCCGTCGTCCATTGCACGGCGAAGACGCTGGCTAATACGATGGCCAAACCCAGAAATGCCGTCCCGGTCATCGACTGTGAAAGCAACGCCCAGCCTAGCACCACGGCGGTCAGCGGGCTCAGTAGCCCTAATGAGGCAACGGCAACCGTCGGCAGACGGGATACGCCACGGAACCAGAGCCCATAAGCGAGTACGGCACCTGCGAGACAGAGATAGGAATAGGCGGCCCATTGCGACAGAGTCAAAACGGGCAGTGGCGCATCGATCTGCCATGCGACGGGTGCCAGCATCAATCCGCCGATGAAGAGTTGCCAACCGGTAAGCGGCAGCACGGGCAGATCGAGTCGCCAGCGGCGTGTCAGCCAGACGCCAGTCGCCATACACACCGCACCCAGCAGCGCGGCGGCGATGCCTACAGGTTCAAATGTCGTCTGCGGCGACAGCAGCAGAATAGCCATACCGGCCACGCCGATGATTGCCGATCCCAGCGTAGCCAGTCTGGGGGCGCGGTGATCCACTGCCCAGACCAGCACCATGACCAGCAGCGGTTGGATCGCGCCCAGTACCGCTGCTAATCCGCCGGGTAAACGATAAGCCGCGACGAACAGCAGTGCCTGAAAAACACCGATGTTTAAGGCACTGAGCACGACGACGCGCCACCAGTCTTGCCGGGCAGGAAAGCGGCGGGTGAATAAAAGCAGTAACAGACCCGCAGGCAGCACGCGGATAAGCGCCGCCGTGAAAGGGCGATCTGGCGGCAGGAGTTCGGATGTCACGATGTAGGTCGACCCCCAAATCGCGGGGGCCAGCGCCGTGAGTAGGACGTCACGCCAATAGTGTGGTGAGGATGTAGTGTTCATGACTTTACCTTCAATTCAAGATATTATGATAGTGTTGATTAATTACCTTGAAGTCAAGATAAATGAAAAATCAAACTCGCGAGCGCGAATACGATGCGGTTGATGCCATTCTTGAACAGTGGCGGCGCGAACGGCCTGACCTGGATGCCAGCCCGATGGGACCGATTGGACGTCTCCGGCGCTGCGCCGTGCTCATGGATCAGCGTCTGGAATCCTGTTTTTCCCGATTCGATCTGAGCAGTTGGGAATTTGATATGCTGGCGACGCTGCGGCGTGCGGGCGCGCCGCATTGCCTGAGCCCGACCGATTTGTTCTCCACGCTGATGGTGACGTCGGGTACCATGACTCACCGCCTGAAGCGTCTTGAAACTCGTGGATTTATCGAACGCGTGCAGAACGAACAGGATGCGCGCAGTACGCTTGTGCAACTCACTGGTTCGGGGCTTGAACTGATTAACCGTGCTGTTGAAGCGCACATTGAGAACGAGCGTCAGGTGCTCTCGGTACTGCCTGCCGATGTCCTGGCTGCGCTTGATGCTAACCTCGCGGCGCTACTGCGAGGGCTGGAAAATCATAATAAAGGGAACTGAGCCATGTCTGAATACCGTGCTTTAATCTGCTGGCAGCGCGATGGGCAAGATTTTATTGATAACCGCTACAGCCGACTGCATCAGTGGCGGTTTGATGGCGGTATTACGCTGCGTGCCTCGTCGTCACCGCATGTCGTCCCGCTGCCTTTTTCGCTGGAAGACGCAGTCGATCCTGAAGAGGCGCTGGTGGCCTCGTTGTCCAGCTGCCATATGCTGTGGTTTCTTTCCATTGCGGCCAAAAAGCGCTTCTGTGTCGATGACTATCGGGATAACGCGGTGGGCACGATGGGCGTGAATGCGGCAGGAAAAACGGCGATGCTGGACGTCACGCTGCGTCCGCAGGTGACATTCAGCGGCGAAAAGCAGCCTACCGCTGAACAATATGCCCAGTTGCATGAACTAGCACATGACGCCTGCTACATCGCCCATTCGGTGAATTTTCCGGTGAACTGCGAGCCGACGTTAGGGACGAGCGATTGAACTGAACGCGTTGACGGCGCGCAGAGATAAACGTGAGTAATGCGACATCACCGCCCGATGCATTCAAATCGGGCGGGATGATTGATCGCATGTAAGCGTCATCACCATCCGGTAATGCGCTGCCAGGTTTCCTGCTCATTCCTGTGCGCTTTCAGCACCTGATAGTGTTGATGCATCGCAGCCGTCGCACAGGCGTGGTTAGGCAATACCCGCAACCGCGTGCCGACGGGGAAATGATCGACCGTAAGTCCATTGTCGACAGGTAGCGTGATAATGCCGTGTTCCTGATTGGTGATCGTCACGCAGAGGTCGTGGTAAGGGCTGCCGTACAGGTCGCAAACTAGCCCGTAGCCGTAATCCTTTGCCTGAGAGGCCGTGCCGCGATCGCGGGAGAGTGCCATCCAGCCTGCATCGATAAACACCCAGCCTTTCTCGCGGTTGTGCCCAATGACGGTGCTGACAACCGACAGCGCGATGTCATCCAATGTGCAAACCCCGACATTTTTCATCACCAGATCGAACGTGGTGAACACGCCCGCTCTGACTTCGGTAATGCCGGTTAAATCTTCGGCAAAGTGCGCCGTTGGTGTGGCACCGACGCTGAGCACAGGGCAGGCAATTCCCAGCGCGCGCACTCGCTGTCCGGCGGTGTTGATAGCTTTGCACTCGGCACGTGCAGCCGCCCGGATCGCCTCGTCTGTACGGCAGGCGTACGATTCTCCTGCATGCGCCAGCAGGCCGGTGAGCGTTGCACCGTTGCCGTCGATCTGTTGTGCCAGCGCAAGTAACGCGTCGCTTTCCGGCGGGATGCCGCCGCGATGCCCGTCGCAGTCGATCTCAATAAAAACCGAAAACGTTACGCTGTTGACACGAGCAAAATCGATCACTACCTGCGCCTGTTCCGCGCTATCCAGCAGAATATGAATATTCACGCCGTTACGGATTAAGTTGGCGATGCGCGGCAGCTTGTGCGGGGCGATCCCCACGGCGTAGAGCAGGTTGGTATAACCTGCGGCGGCAAAGGTTTCTGCTTCTGCCAGCGTCGAAACCGTCGCGGGTGAATTGGTATCTTTGAGCAGATAACGACCGGCTTCAATCGAGCGTAGCGTTTTGAGATGCGGCCGAACCCGGCTGCCCAACGCTTCCGTTCGCTGATAAAGCCTGTCGATATTGCGTTGAAAGCGGAACTCATCAATCAGTAAAAAGGGCGTTTCCAGCGCGTTAAGCCATTCAATATTGTTCATGGTGCACCTTCGTCTCGTTGAGCCTGCTGCCAGGCGGCAAGAATGCGCTGGCCGATATATAAGTCCTGAATGGACAAGCCGGAACTGTCAAACACGGTGATGTCGTACGGCGTCTGTCGTCCCGTTGCACCTGCGCTGATTACATCGCCGATGGCCGTCAGGGTCACATGGGCTGGCGCGTGTTGGAAGTCACCGATCATGCGGGACTGGGAAGGCAGATCGCAAAACAGGCGGCCTGCGGTAAACAGTTCTGGCGGCAGTTCCTGCTTGCCGACGGCGTCCGATCCCATACTGACGACATGCGTTCCGGCTTTAACCCAGTCAGCATTAAACAGCGGCGCGCGGGATGGCGTTGCCGTCACGATGATATCCGCTGCGCGGCACGCGCTTTCCGCATCGCTGATTTGCGCATCCAGCCCCGCGGCCTTGAGTTCTTGTGCCATCTCTGCGGATTTGCGGCTATCGCGCCCGACAATCAGCACGGTACGAATCGGGCGAATTCTTGCCAGCGCGGCGCACTCATAACGCGCCTGATTGCCGGTGCCGAACACGGCCAGAACTGCGGCATCAGGTCTTGCCAGCAAATCGGTGGCAACGGCGTTGGCGGCGGCGGTACGAAAGGCGTTTACCTTTCCGGCTTCAATCGCGACAGCGATTTTCCCGATTTGCTGATCGAACAGCAGAATCAGGGAATTATGACGGGGCAGTCCGTTAGCAGGGTTTCCCGGCCAGAACGAACCGACTTTTAGCCCCGCGAGTTCACTTGTGGCGGACGCTTTGATGCTGAAAGTGTTACCTGGATCGGAGCCTTGGCCGTGTACCACTGGGAAACTCCGTGCTTCCGGTTCGCTGGCGGCGAGCAGCGCCTCGCGAACGGCATCATAGGCCAGTTCATGGCTGATGAGCGATGCCGATTCCGCTTCAGAAATAAAAATCATCGTTTTTCCTCAGGCATTGCCGGTCAGAAAAGCGCCGTAGCGGCTGATATCGACGTTCCCGCCGCTGATAATGATGCCGATGCGTTTACCGCGTAGCGATTCTCTGAGATTGTGTGCTGCCGCAAAGCTGAGGCAACCCGTTGGCTCCACGACAATCTTCATGCGTTCTGCGTAAAACCGCATTGCGTCAATCAGGTCTTCATCCGTCACGGTCAGAATATCGTCGACGTTCTGGCGAATGAGGGCGAAGGGGTAGCGGCCGAGTTGCTGTATTTGTGCGCCATCGGCAATGGTTTGCGGTGTGTCGATATGCACGATATGGCCACTGCGAAGCGATTGCTGCCCATCGTTGCCTGCGAGGGGTTCGACGCCATAAATTTTGCAATGTGGAGACAGATGACGGGAGGAAAGTGCGGATCCCGCCAGCAGACCCCCACCACCTACGCAGACGAACAAGGCATCCAATTCGCCTGTCTCTTCCAATAGCTCTTTCACCACCGTTCCTTGCCCGGCAATAACATGCGGATGGTCGAAAGGGGGAATGAGCGTCAGGCCATGCTTTTTCGCCAGATCGTTACCGATCTGCTCACGATCTTCAGTGTACCGATTGTATTGCACCACGTTGCCACCGTAGCCCCGTGTTGCGGCGATCTTTATCGCGGGGGCATCGTGCGGCATGACAATTGTTGCCGGAATACCAAGTAATTTGGCGGAAAGGGCAATGGCCTGTGCATGGTTACCGGAAGAAAACGTGACGACGCCAGCGGCTTTCTGCTCGTCGGAGAACTGCAACAGCGCGTTCATGGCGCCACGAAACTTAAATGCGCCTGTACGCTGGAAGTTTTCACACTTGAAGAAAACCTCTGCGCTGAATACGTCATTGACCGTGCGTGATGTCATCACCGGTGTTTTATTGGCATAGCCAGCAATACGTTCCGCTGCGGCTACCACATCGTCGTAAGTGGGGAGGCGTAAGTCGCTCATAGTTGGATAATCCGATGTTAGTGATTATGAATACCGGAGTCGTTGGTTCCGATACTGTCGAATGCCTGATAAACAAAATATATAAAATTAGATAAATTGTCTAATTTGATTTATGTTTAGCTTCTCGCTGCTGTGAGACTCATCGTGTGCTGCTGAAAAAGGGCAGAATGAGTAGGGATAAGGTGCGGTACTAAATCGGGTGTACTTACAGTACACTCAGCGCCAGAAAACGCGCTGGCGCAAATATTGGTAGGGGAGAGGAATATGGCGGCATCTGGAGAAGGTCTGTTGCTGACGCAGTTAGAGGCGATAGCCAAAGGGCTGAGCGAGACGTTTGCGCCATTTTGCGAAGTGGTCGTGCACGATCTGAAGAACCCGGAACACGCGATACTTTCCATTCACAATAACCTCTCCGGCAGGGAGGTAGGGGCTCCTGCGACGGAGCTGGGTCTTGCCCGCATCGCCTCGCCTGAATTTCCTAACATTTTGGCGAACTACGCCAACCAGTTTGCGGACGGACGTCCGGTAAAAAGCACCTCGGTCGGTATCAAAAATGCGGAAGGTGACTACGTCGCGGCATTGTGCCTGAACGTCGACATGACGCTCTTTCGCGGTATGCAAAATGCGCTGGCGCAGTTCACCCAGCTCGCGTCGGACTCAGTGACAGAACATTTAGAACCAAACGGCGCTGCGGCGATCAGACAACACATCGATCACTTCGCCGCCCGACTTGCCACCACGCCACGAGCGCTAAAAGCGCAGGACAGAAAAATCCTGCTTCAGGAACTGAAAGACAGCGGCCTGCTGGAAGTCAAAAAATCGATGGAGACCATCGCCCAGCACCTTGGCGTATCACGGGCGTCGGTGTATTTGTATGCGAAGGATTAAGTAAAGGGCGGCGTTTAATGTTAGATTGATGTTTAGCGGTAACTGTCAGTGGCGTTGACAGTTACCGCCACAACCTCATTAATTCTGTTGGTGAAAAGTATCTGTTCTGGCAAAGGGGAAATTATAACCCCAGCCAGATATTCCATCGTAATTCCTAGTCGGATTTATCGGGAGAAGAAACTTTGTTTACAGCACCTATTACTGTTTTACTTGCATCGTTTGCTGCGTTAATTGATTGTTCTGCAATTGATTTTATACGGTCAGAGAATCCAGGAACCACTTTTAATGCTTTCTTAATGGCATCAGAAGTCAGCAATTCATGGTATGGGCTACCGTGTGTCTCTGTTTCAACTAAACGTAAAGGGAGTTCGTCCAGTCTTGAAAGTGCAGATGCAAGAAGTTTAGATTCTAGATTTTTGTCAATACGTGAGGCTTCATTCCTGAATCCTTCATAGGCGCGAGAAATTGATGCTTTAAACGCGTAATCTTCGGAAAGTCGAAATCGTTGACCAATTTGTTTTGTAGCTAGCCATGCAAACCAGACTGGCCCACATATAGATAGTGCTGATAAAAATAATCTTGTTGTTATCACCGACGCAGATGGTTGGACTTGGCCTGAGGCTACAAGTAAACTCCGGACATTATATGACCCAAATATGGCGGCCGTAATAAGAGCTGCAATCAGTCCTATAATCCAGAACCACATCGATTTATTAAGTGCATTAGAGCGCTCGCTAAAAGCAGCAGCAAGCCCCACGCTGGTTGATGCAGCATAGGCTGTCTCACATTTCTGAAGAATTTCTTTAGCACTTTCTTCCATTGCCTTTAATTCGGAAAGAATTATACCGCTGTCTTCTTTTACACTAGCAACTCGTTCTGCATTGCTATTTGATTTTTCTATTATTTCTCTTATTTTTTCTCTCGCTTCATTTAATAACTCCATGTCTGCAGGTAATTGTTCTGCAGTATTAAATGCATGTTCAATACGTTCAACCATAGATGATATTGAAGCTGTTTTCGGTTCTACTTCTTTTAGTCTCGCCTCTAGGGCTCTAAGTTGTCTAACCGATTTTTGTAAATCTGCATTATGATTTCTATGTAGTGATTTTCTAATTTCTTTTTCTAAAGCATCAAGAGTTATTAAGTAAGAAGGTACGGATTTGTTTGCATTTCCCCACATGTTGGGTATTGTATTTTCCATTAAAAATTTCAAGCCTGTCTTGTGGTTTTCAAGTGTCTCATGGTTATTTTCAAAAAAACCAGCATCAGCATTTTCAATCAATAAAATTATTTCTCTTGCTTTGCTGATGAGTTCGTTTTTTGTTATTCCTGGCGTGCTATAGTCATTATGAGATACATTTAAAGGCACATTGCTTGGTATGGTTTCATTAATTTTTGAAATGATATTTTCTAATTCTTTTTTTAACTCTGATAATACTTCTTTCATGTTTTTCCACCAAAGATATGATTTTAATGATTGTCTTTTCTGACTGCATGGTAATTTTACGCGAATTCCATTGTTCTGTCTTACTATTAGTCACTTTTATTCATCGTGTCCTTGAGTGAATTTACCGTGACTGTTATTTGTAGCGATGCATAGATGTTCATCTGAATAGTGGTGGTGAGGATATAATCACTTTTCCCACACCCCACCCACAGCTTCCCCAATCCTCACCTATACTTGCTTCACTGCCCGATTTGCCAACGAGTAGCAATATCGGGTGTGGTGAAACGAAAACGCGAGGAGTAGGTATGGGTATTCTGTCCTGGATTATTTTTGGCTTGATTGCGGGGATTCTGGCTAAGTGGATTATGCCCGGTAAAGACGGCGGCGGTTTTATCCTGACGGTGTTGCTCGGGATTGTCGGTGCGGTCGTGGGTGGTTATATCAGCGTTTTCTTTGGATTCGGCCGGGTCGATGGCTTTAACTTCGGCAGCTTTGTGGTGGCGGTTGTCGGCGCGCTTGTCGTGCTGTGGGTGTACCGCAAGATTCGAGACTAGTGTGATATCCGTTGCCCCTGAGCAGGGGCAACGGGCTTTTTATTGCATCAATATGAAGAAAACCAGTCGAGTAGCTGTTCTGCGGCTTCATGAGGTGCTAGCGCAGAGGTGTGCAGTGAACGATGATGGGCGGCATCGATTGTGTCGGCGTAGTCGTAATTCCTCAGAATTGCTTTGAGCTTATCTTGCGAATTTACTTTACCGAACTGGCGTCGTTCCGCGTTTCCCACCCGATTTAACAGGTGTGCTTCGTCGCTACAGAGTTGAACAAAAAATGGCGTAACGCCCTGTTCTGCGCACCGTGTTTTTATCGCCTCAATGTACCCGTCATCTTTGACTCCCTCATAGCAGAAGGTCGTGATCAGGTCGCGCTCATCCTCTGCAAAAAGCAGCGAGATGGCATAGAGCCTTAGTTCACAGGCGAAGCGCCTGAGCGTGCTAAATGCACTGTCAGGCGGGAGCACCGCTATCGCTAAGTCATACGTCAAATGGTTATGAAATAGCGTTGCCCCCGTTTTCTCCGCCAGCAGGCGACCGATCGTGAGTTTTCCCACCGCCGGTGGCCCGTAGAGAAAAATGAGCTTCTTCACTGCACCGTACTCGTCGTACCGGGTTCGTAATAGGTGATATTCAGCGCATTGCGTGTTTTGACGGAGACGCCAGTTAACGGCACGACCGCATGCCAGGTTTCATAATACCCGTTGCGGATGATGACGCTGGCGTTGCCCATGATCGGGAGGACGGAATGGCAGACGTCAGCATGATTCTCAGGGTTGAGAATCTGAAAGGCACCGCCCCAGCTTTCTTCCCATTCGGCGTTGAAATAGATAATCAGGCGGAAACCGCGTTTCAGCGATGCGTCGACATGGGGGAGGTAGTGCGTGTCCCGGCCGCCGCGAAAGGCTACCGCTTCCATTTTGAATTCGGAAAGGTCGGCTCCGCAGAAGGCGGACAGGGCGGCAGTAAAAGCGTCAGAGGTCAGCTCGTTACACATTCCCAGCCAGGTGTCGGACAGCGTCGTGGTGTCGCTGACTTTGCCGGAGGCTAAAGGAATAAGGGTACGGCGATAGAAGTAACCGCCGTTACGTTCACGATAGTTGAACCCGTCGGTCGGGAACTCGCGAGCAAGCGTTGAAGCGATATCATGGTTACGCCATATCTGAGTTAATTCTCCCCACTGGAAAGGGGTTTCATGTCGTTTGCCGTGGATGATGCGTTCAAGATCAAAATAGTCGGACATCTTTTCACTCCCTGTTGTTAATGACATCTGATGGGTGTTAATCACACCTGACAGATAGTGACGGTTAACGCCCATTACAGGCTTCCTAGTGCGGTAGAGATGCGTTGAATCAGTTCCTCTGTCTCTTCGGTTGAAAGGGTGAAGGCCGGTGCCAGTTTTAGGTACGGGCCTGCTGCACCAATGATGACGCCATTCTGGCGTATCACCGCCTGTGCGCGGCCACACTGTTCGAGAGACGAAAACGTCATCGATAGCATCAGCCCTTTGCCTTGCACACTGATCAGCCCGTCGGTTGACGGGAGGTGTTGTTTGGCGAGCTGGAGGATCGTCCTGCCTTTTGCCGTGACCGCATCGTAGAGGTGATGCGAATCCAGATAATCCATGACAAACAGCGCCGCGCGGCAGCCCAGCAGGTTACCGGATTGGGTATGGCCGTGGCGGAAAAACGGCGGCGTTTGCCCTTTGAAGCTGTCGGTAATGGCCTCTGTCGCAAGCACGGCGGTAATGGGAACGCCACCGCCGAGACACTTACTGAAAATGACAATGTCAGGCTGTGCGCCTTGTGAGACTGATTCACAGAACGCCCCCGCGCGGCCAACGCCGCAGTAGACTTCGTCACAAATCAGTGGAATGTCGTGCTTTTTTGTCAACCGCGAGAGCTGTTGCAGGAAGCCATCAGGCAGCAGTCGGGTGCCTTCCATTGCCATAATCGGTTCAATAATGACGGCAGCGATGCTCGATTCCTGTTCTTCCAGCAGCGTTTCCCAGACGCGGATGTCGCTGAGATGTTCAGGTGGGAGCATGGTGATCGTATTGCTGGCGAGCAGGGACGGTAAAATGCCCTCGTTGATAAACGGGCGTCTTGTCGCCATCATCGCGCCGAGCGTACAGCCGTGGTACGCACCGTTGATCGCCACGATTTTTGTTCTTGCCGGACGGGAGCGATTGACCTGATATTGCCAGGCCATTTTTAGTGCACTTTCAACACCTTCGCTGCCGCTCCCGACGATGAACGTTTTGCTCAGACCCGTACCGATGAGCTTCGCGGCAAGTTTCTCGGCTAGTTCACCGGGGAGTTGGGTATTTGAATAGATATTGCAGGCATGAATCAGCGTGGATAACTGCTGTTGCAGGGCGGCAATGAATTCAGGGTGAGAGTGCCCCAGACAGTGGTTATAACAGCCGGACATCCCGTCAAAGTAGCGTTGGCCGCGTTCATCATAAAGATAAACCCCTTCGCCACGGTGAATCAGCGGGCGTTCGTCTTTCTCCGCGAGAGCGGTGTAAGGCGGCCAATATGGGTTAGAGGTAGGATTCATATTTTGTCCCTGTCAGCGTGGTTCTAAGGTCGTCAACGTTACTCACGATCGAATCAATCGTTCGGGTCTCTTTTTTTCCTGTGCCAGCGCAGAGCCTGAAGTCGGAAATCCCCAGAAAGGACAGCACCGTGCTGGCAACGACATCGGGTGCTGACATGACCTCTTCGTAGTCAAGGGTGAGGATGTCATGGTGCTGAAAAGCCTGATAAAACGCGGTCTGATTCTCCAGATTGTTATCAATGAATGCCGTTAGCTCATCGACCGGCACCGTCATTTTTTCGTGCGAAATCGGGCGGTTATCCTGCTTGCCGACGTACCAGATGCGATCGCGCAGGCTTTTCTTCAACGACACAAATTGCTGTAGCCGGCTTCTTCTTTCCAACAGGATCAGTTTCAGATCGGGGATCGCCTGTAAGGCGGGCCAGATGGATGCATCGCCCCACTGGCTATCAAGATCCCGAAACAGCACGAAACCGACCGCTTCGACGTATTCAAAATAGGGTCTGAACAGGTGACGATGCAGGATTGTCTCCATCGTGGTGTCTTTAACGGAATAGGGCAGCAAATGTTGACCAAAGCGGTTGAAGGCTTCACCGTGCATTTCAATATTCGGGTGGGAACCTAACAGCGTGCGAAGCAGGTGGGTGCCCGCTCTGGGCGTGGAGACGATGGCAAATTTCTGATAGCGGGTTTGTGCGGCCAGAATGTCCGCATCCACGCTGCCGCCGACCCATTTGTATTTTTCAGCAAGGGCGATTTTCTCGCAAAACAGCGCAAAGTAGGGGGGCGCGTCGTGTTGAAGATCCTGTAGCGACGCCTGAATCTCGTCTCCGCGTATGCCCTGAGCACGCCAGTTTACGCCGTTGAGCCGGTATTCATGAACGAATGCCAGCATCGCCGCCAGTGTTTTCTCACCTAGCGGCACCTCGGTTAACTCATCTCGCATCCGGGCGTGAAGGTGCTCTTGCGGGCACGTCAGCCAGCCATCCCAACGTGCCGCTAACGCGGATTCCGTCATTGATTGATCGGTCATTCTCTCTCCTTAGATTATGCGATCAGGGTGGGGGCGCGGGTGAACATGCCTCGCAGCAGCGTTCTTGGGCTGGCGGGATCGTCCGTATAGGCGTGGCGTCCGTGAGAGATTTTATCGTTACGCATGATCAAGGCTTGCCCGCGATACAGAGGGAATGTCAGATGATAGCGGCTGCCTTCCGCGGCCAGTTGTGACATGTATTCGACGGCTTCGACAACGCGCGGATTGATATTGCGTGAATACTCCCAGTCGGCGGTCACATCCAGCGTAAACCCGCCAATAAACCCGCCGTCACGATCGGGACGAAACACCGGGCCAATATGAGCGTACTGTTTCCCAGACTGTGTCCCGGTTGAGCGGCGTCGGAAAATCTGTTCTTCAAGCAGAATATTCGCTAAGTCTGGGTGTTCGGCCCGGAGTTGTTGAAAGGCGGAGACGCTATCGAACAGAACGGTTCCGCCGCCCTGGCTGGCATGCTGCTTACAAAGCAGAATCGACGTTTTTATGCTCCCGATTGGGATATAAGAACCATCGGTATGAAGAGAAAGGTGTGAAGTGCTATTGAAAACGACATGCGTGCCATGTGAGAGCCCGCCAATCTGATTCACCCCGGATGTGGATACCCCCTCTTTGTGTTCCTGACGGTTAAAGGCTGACTGATAAATCTCCCCCAGCGAATAAAGCGCCGATATTTTTTGGAAGTCAGTATCGTTGTATTCCCATTCGCTGGTAACGATGGCAAACCGATATTTTTCGAGATGCGCAATGACCGCCGCCTTATCTTCACTATCAATGACTTGTGGTGACCATCCATCAAAGCAACTTTTCATCGCTATTACTCCTGTAATTAGCTCGACTGAAAACGTACATGAATTTATATCCGTCATACTTCAAGTTGCATGCCTATTGGCTATATTTACGCGCCTCCTCCATGAGCCTCGTTAATTTGGAATGATTAAAGATAGGATTGATAGCTAATAATGTAGGAGCGATTTATATGGCGCTCATGCCTCCGTCAATGGAAAGTATTTGACCCGTAATATATTTACTGGCGTCGGAGGCAAATAAGATCGCTGCACCTTTTAAGTCCTCATCATCACCAATACGTCGCAACGGGGACTTTTGCGCCAGGGCATCGACGCCAAGGCGATTCAACAGGTTCTGCGTCATCGTTGAAGGGAAAAAACCGGGGGCGAGCGCATTAACGGTGATATTAAATTCTCCCCATTCGCCCGCTAATGCCCGGGTAAAATTCACCACGGCACCTTTGCTGGTGCTGTAGGCGATGCCTTCCAGCCAGCCGGGCAGATTACCCTGTAAACCGGCAAGCGATGCCACGTTAATAATTTTTCCATAGCGGCGGGGGATCATGCTGCCTTTACCGATTTTCTGCGTTAATAAAAACAGGCTGCGGATATTCAGGTTCATGACGCGATCCCAGTCAGCAATCGCATGGTCTTCCGCCGGGGAGCCGAATGCTGTACCCGCATTATTGACGAGAATGTCTATCTGACCTGTCTTGGCGATAGCTTCCTCTGCGAGGCGCTCAATGTCGCTATCTTGCGCATTGTCGGCGACAATCCATTCGGCACGAATACCCAGCGAGGAGAGGTGTGACTGCGCGACCTGTAATTCATCGGTGTGGCGCGCTGAGAGGATAATATGAGCGCCTTGTGCACCGAGCGCTTCGGCAATTTGCAACCCTAACCCACGCGATCCTCCGGTGATGAGCGCGGTTTTTCCAGACAGGGCAAAGAAGTGCGGCGTATCCATACCGATTCCCTTCATTGAGATTTCTATCCATTAGAATGTGCCCTAAATAATTCATGTTGCAGAATAAAACGTTATTATTGAATAACGTATCTGAAACTTGAAATAAGAAGGGGTAGCACTTGAAACAGCCTCGAGTTTAAATAGATATCAGGAAGAAACTCCAGCGATATTCTGTCGTTAATAAACAGGATGTTTTTGAGTTGTGATTAGTTACGCATTAATTACCTAAATAAAAATTATGTCCTATAACGCTAATGATTTCCCCCTTTTATTTATCTTTTCTCGTCGCGTTAATGGTTTATTCGTTGCCCCTGATTCAGGGGCAACATGCTATTTTTATGACACTCGTTTTTCTGCGTCTTTTGACACGGTTAACGCGCCACGCTTAATGCGTGATGATGCTATCCAGCGCGCGCAGGTGCTCCGGTTGCCATGACAGATTGACTTCGGTGCCGGCTTTCCAGTGCGGCTGAATCTCGCTGGCGGGGAGTTTCACCATAAACTGCGGCTGACCAGCCACCTCCGTCATCATCCTGACGTGATCGCCCAGATAGATGAATTGCTGAATACGCGCGGTGACCTGCTGCATGCCGTCGTCGACGTGGGTTGCGTTGACGTGAATGCGTTCCGGGCGGATGCAGAGCGTAATTTTTCGACCTGGTGAACTGGGGCTGACTTTCAGCGCGCGCAGAGAAGTGCCGTCGTCCAGCGTTGCCCGATAGAATGCGCCTTCGGCCTCGGTGCGCGTGGCGAGTAGCGTATTGTTTTCGCCAATAAATTGCGCCACAAAAGCATTTTCCGGTTTTTCGTAGATATCGCTGGGGCTGTCCATCTGCTGAATCACGCCATCGTTAAACACGGCGACGCGATTGGACATGGTCATCGCTTCGCTCTGGTCGTGAGTCACGTACACCACGGTTAGCTCCAGCGACTGATGCAGTTCTTTGATTTCCAACTGCATATGCTCGCGCAGCTGTTTATCCAGCGCCCCCAGCGGTTCATCCATCAGCACCAGTTTAGGTTCGAAAACCAGTGCGCGAGCCAGCGCCACACGCTGCTGTTGTCCGCCGGACATCTGCGCGGGGTAGCGGTCGGCCAGGCTGGTGAGCTTCACGCGATCCAGAACCCGATCCACTTTCTCTTTGATGTCGGCGCGGTTCAGGCGACGGATGGACAATGGAAAGGCCAGATTCTCCGCCACGGTCATATGGGGGAACAGGGCGTAGTTCTGAAATACCATACCGATGTCTCGCTGGTGCGGCGGGAGGTGGTGCAGCGGCGCGTCGCGCAGCAAAATTTCCCCCTGCGTCGGGGTTTCAAACCCGGCGAGCATCATCAAACTGGTGGTTTTTCCCGAGCCGGATGGCCCAAGCAGGGTCAGAAATTCACCTTCACGGATATCCAGATTGAGGTTTTTGACGATCAGGCGGTCGCCGTCATAGGTCTTCTGAACATTCTTGAAGCTGACATAATTTCTCATTTTTCACTCTCCGGCAGTCACTGTTATTCATAAGAATGCATAAACCATGCCGGATGCTTCGCGAGCAGAAAATGCTGCGCGATAATGCGCTAAAAGGCGATCGTTCATCACCACGGGTGCGCCGTAATGGGGCGTGTTGGCAGCGAATGGCACCGTAACGGTGCGAATTGGCCTGGATAAAAATGGATGGTGTCAGGCCTCGGAATGGCGTGAATCTAGCGCCTGAATACAGGCCACGATTGCGGAAAACGCCTGCGTCATGTGGCTCTCTTCCACGCTGGCGTAGCCCAGCAATAAACCACGCTGCTGTGTCGGTTGCAGGTAGTAGCTGGAAAGCGGTTTAACCATCACGCCGCGGCGCAAAATCGCGGCGCTCAATACGACATCGTCGATGTGAGGAGGCAGACTGAGCAGCATATGCAGCCCGGCGTTGCTGTTGTCCCCGACGTAATCCGCGCCCAGATGTTGTTCAATTAACGACGTCAATAGCGCGCGGCGCTTGGCATACAGCAGGCGCATACGACGGATATGCGCAGCGTAGTGGCCTTCGCGGATAAACTGCGCGAGCGTCGCCTGCGTGAGCCAGTGTCCGCCGCGATAGAGCTCAGAATGTGCCGTCTTCAGCGACTGCGCCAGCAGCGGTGGCAGCACCATGTAGCTGACGCGCAGGCCGGGGTAGAGCGTTTTGCTGAATGTCCCGATGTAGATCACCGGCGACTGTGCCTGTAGCCCTTGCAGCGCGGGAATCGGACTGCCGGAGAAGCGGAACTCGCTGTCGTAGTCATCTTCCACCACCCAGCAGCTGTGCTCTTGCGCCAGTGCCAGCAGACGTTGACGCCGTGCCAGACTCATCACCGCGCCCAATGGATATTGATGTGACGGTGTCACGCAAATCAGACGTGGGGCTGCGTTGGGTGAGAGCGTGTCCGGCGGCACCAGCCCCTGTTCATCGACGTCGACGGGGGCGACGCGCAGGCCATTAATCGTCAGGACATTACGAATTCCCCAATAGCAGGGATCTTCAATCCACGCCAAATCGCCGGGGTTACACAGCATTTTAGCCAGCAAATCCATCGCCTGATGCGTGCCTTCGGTAATCAGAATCTGTTCCGGCGTGCATTCGACGGAGCGGGCGACGCGCAGGTAATCTACCAGCGCCAATTGCAGTTCGGGACAGCCGCCAATCGGCGAATAGGAAAGCTGCTCAGGGCGAACGCGACGCGTCAGTCGCGTCTGAATCCGTCGCCACAAATCGTGAGGAAAGCTGGCGATATCCGGGATGCCCGGCATAAACGCGCCCCATTGGCGGGCGGAGGCGCCGGCATAGCCCAGAAGATGCATACCGCGACGCGATAATTCATGTTTAGGTTCACGGATTTCTCCGGCGTTGTCGCTGCTTACCGGCTGCATGTTGCCATCGGGCAACTGTTCCGTGACGAAAGTCCCGCTTCCTTTGCGTGCTTCAATATAGCCTTCCGCCAGTAGCTGTTCGTAAGCGGTCAGCACGGTATTGCGCGACAGCGATAGCTGCTGCGCCAGATCGCGCGACGACGGCAGGCGCTCGCCAGCGGCAATCGCGCCATCAAGAATCGCTAGCCGAATGCAGTCGTACAAACGTTTGTTTAGCGCGCCGTCGTGCTGGTTGGCTAAACGCTGTAGCAATAAGTCGGTCAGAAGTGAGCGCAAAAGTGGATCCTTCAAATATTCAAAACTGGCACTGGATTATAGAACCATCTCGCGTCTAAATGACATCATCATCTTGCAACTACACTAACAATCATCGTTCAACGACTAACCGATGTGTTTGGGATACCGGAGCAGACCATGAAGAATAGCGAACTGAATCAACGCCGTCTGGCCGCCACGCCGCGTGGTGTGGGCGTCATGTGTGACTTCTATGCTGAGCGTGCGGAAAACAGCACCCTGTGGGATGTTGAAGGTCGGGAATTTATCGATTTCGCTGCCGGGATTGCGGTACTGAACACCGGCCACCGCCACCCGAAAATTGTCGCCGCAGTGCGTGAGCAACTGGATCGCTTTACCCATACGGCCTACCAGATTGTGCCTTACGGCAGTTACGTCACCCTTGCCGAACGCATCAATGCGCTGGCGCCGATTCAGGGCGCGGCAAAGACCACGTTCTTTACCACCGGTGCCGAAGCGGTGGAAAACGCGGTGAAAATTGCTCGTGCCTACACCAAACGCCCCGGCGTGATTGCCTTCAACGCCGCGTTTCATGGCCGCACGCTGCTGACCATGACGCTAACGGGCAAAGTGGCACCGTATTCCACAGGATTCGGGCCGTTCCCCGGTTCTATTTTTCATGCGCTTTATCCGAGTGAGCAACATGGCATCACCGTTGAGCAGGCGCTGGAAAGCGTTGAACGCCTGATGCATACCGATATCGCCGCCGATCAGGTGGCTGCCATTCTGCTGGAGCCGGTGCAAGGTGAAGGTGGTTTCAACGTTGCGCTACCGGCCTTTATCAGCGGGCTACGTAAGCTGTGCGATGAGCATGGCATCCTGCTGATAGCTGATGAAGTGCAGACGGGCTTTGCCCGTACCGGCAAGCTGTTCGCGATGGAATACTACGCGGAGAAAGCGGATCTGATCACGATGGCAAAAAGCCTGGGCGGCGGTTTCCCGATCTCCGGCGTCGTCGGTCGTGCTGACGTCATGGACGCACCCGCGCCGGGTGGGCTGGGCGGCACCTATGCGGGGAACCCGCTGTCGGTGGCTTCCGCGCTGGCGGTATTGGACGTGATTGAAGAAGAGAAATTGTGCCAGCGGGCACAATTTCTGGGGGCCGCGCTGGTGGAAACGCTGGAGAAAATCAAAGCGCAGTGTCCGGCACTGGTGGCGATTCGTGCTCAGGGGTCGATGGTGGCGGCAGAATTTAACGATCCGCACACCGGAAAACCATCGGCGGAGATCACCCGTCAATTTCAGAAAAGTGCGTTGGAAGCCGGTCTGCTGCTGCTGACCTGCGGTGTACATGGCAACGTGATTCGTTTCCTGTATCCGTTAACGGTGCCTGACGATCAGTTCAGCAAGGCCATGAGCATCCTGACGCGCGTATTGACACGATAGAAGAGAAACTATGCAACAGAAAGCAACTATACCGCTAAAACAGCAAGCGTTATTCCGCCAGCACTGCCTGATTGACGGCGAGTGGCAAGACAGCCACAACGGTGAACGTCTGGATGTCACTAATCCGGCGACAGGCGAGGTGCTGGGGAGTGTACCATTAGTGACGGTGTCACAAACTAGGCAGGCGATTGCTGCGGCTGAACAGGCGCTGGTTGAGTGGCGTAAAAAGACGGGGAAAGAACGTGCCGCGTTGTTGCAGGCGTGGGCGCGCCTGATTATGGAAAATCAGGACGATCTGGCTGCGCTGCTGACGGCGGAACAGGGCAAACCGCTGGCGGAAGCTCGGGGTGAAATCGCCTACGCCACCAGCTTTATCGACTGGTTTGCGGAAGAGGCCAAACGTATTGAAGGCAGCGTGCTGCAATCGCCACAAGGGCAACAGCGCCTGCTGGTCATCAAGCAGCCCATCGGCGTGTGTGCGGCGATTACGCCGTGGAATTTCCCGGCGGCGATGATTACCCGTAAGGTCGGGCCCGCGCTGGCGGCGGGCTGTACGATGATCGTCAAACCTGCTGAACAGACGCCGTTTACCGCGCTGGCGCTGGCGGAACTGGCACAGCAGGCCGGTATTCCGCGCGGCGTGTTGCAGGTCATCGTCGGTGACGCGCAGTCGGTCGGCAAGGTGCTGTGCGATAGTCCGGTGATACGCAAACTAAGCTTCACGGGTTCCACGGAAGTGGGCCGTATTCTGATGGCGCAGAGCGCGCCAACGGTGAAAAAACTGTCGCTGGAACTGGGCGGCAACGCGCCGTTTATCGTCTTCGATGATGCCGATGTGGATCAGGCGGTGAAAGGCATTCTGGCCTCCAAGTTCCGCAACAGCGGGCAGACCTGCGTCTGCGCCAACCGCATCTACGTGCAAGAGGGGATTTATCCTGCGCTGGTCGAACGACTGGTAGAGGAAGTGCGCAAATTGAAGGTCGGTGAGGGTACGCAACCGGGTGTGACGCAGGGGCCGCTGATCGATGCCGATGCGGTCAGCAAGGTTGAGCAACATATTGCCGATGCGCTATCGCACGGAGCAACGCTGTTGTTGGGGGGCAAACGCCATGAGCTGGGTGGCACGTTCTTCACACCAACCATCGTCGGCGGGGTGACGCGCGACATGCGTTTTGCCCGTGAAGAGACATTCGGGCCTGTGGCGCCGCTGTTCCGTTTCAGCGATGAAGCGGAGGTGATTGCGATGGCGAACGACACCGAGTTTGGGCTAGCGGCCTATGTCTACACGCGCGATGCCGTGCGCCAGTGGACGGTGCCGGAAGCGTTGGACTACGGCATGGTCGGTATCAATACCGGCCTGATTTCTAACGAAGTCGCGCCGTTTGGCGGCGTGAAACAGTCTGGGCTGGGGCGTGAAGGGTCACGATTCGGTATCGAAGACTATCTGGAAATGAAATACCTCTGCGTCGATCTTTCCCGGTAGCTCATCGTTTAGATCATCGGTAAGAAACGCGTGTCGATAGTCGATATCGGCACGCGGATAGTAAACGCGCAATGCGTTTAGGTGGTGCAAGGCAATATCAACTTGCACCACAATCTGGCAAAAATGGCGAAGTCTCATCAGGTGTAAAGGATGGCCGTCTCTCCCTGATGCTTCTCATCCCCGTTCCCGCCGCCGCTGTAGCAAAACATCAATAAAATTTTTGAATTGGCACAATTTATGCTCATATTTTTTGGCATGATTATTTTGATACATGATGCATCAAAAATGATGAGCAAGAAATAGCATGCGCAAATTGTGATACGCATTTGACCTTTACGTTGACTACCACTCCAGGAGCGAAATGATGTCCAAACTCAACAACACATCCAAAGCGACAGGCTTCTTCAACCGTCCGGTACTGAAGAAAATAGCAGCCACGGCTTTTCTGGTGACGATGGCCTGTCAGGCGCAGGCGGAGTCCGTCACGGTGATCTCATTCGGTGGTTTGAACAAGGATGCGCAGGATAAGGCATTTTACAAACCGTTCGCCGCGGCGGGTAAAGGCACAGTCGAAGCCGGTGAGTACAACGGTGAAATGGCGCGTATCCGGGCGATGGTGGAAACCGGGCAGGTAGGGTGGGACGTCGTGGAAGTCGAAGGTCCTGAGCTGATGCGTGGTTGTAACGAAGGGCTGTTTGAGCCGCTGGACTGGTCAAAGCTGGGCGATCAATCCCAGTTTGTCAAAGGGGCGGTCACCGAGTGCGGCGCGGGAATTTTCCTGTGGTCAACCGTCTTGACCTATAACGCGCAGAAGCTGAAGCAGGCACCGAAAAGCTGGGCTGATTTCTGGAATGTGAAGGAATACCCCGGCAAGCGCGCGCTGCGTAAAAGCGCCAAATTTACGCTGGAAATCGCGCTGTTGGCTGATGGCGTGAAGCGTGACGATCTTTATAAGGTGCTAGCGACGCCAGAGGGCGTCGATCGTGCCTTTAAGAAACTGGATCAGATCAAATCCAATATTCAGTGGTGGGAATCCGGTGCCCAGCCGCTGCAATGGCTGGTGTCGGGCGATGTGGTAATGACGTCCGCGTATAACGGTCGCGTCTCAGCGGCGCAGAAAGAAGGGCATGATTTCAAGATTGTCTGGGCCGACAGCATTTACGATCTGGATAGCTGGGCAATCGTCAAAGGCTCCAAGCATAAGGCGCTGGCGGAGCAGTTCATTGCGTTTGCCAACCAGCCGGAAAACCAAAAAGTATTCGCTGAGAACATTCCCTATGGCCCGACGCACGTCAAAACCACCAGTCTGCTCACGCCAGCCGTCGCTGCCAATCTGCCAACTGCGCCTGAGAATTTGGCACAGGCCTTGCAAGTAGATACAGAGTTTTGGATCGACCACGGTGAAGAGCTGGAGCAACGTTTTAACGCCTGGGCCGCGCAGTAAGGCCGTAGTGATTGACCGTACGTGATGATGGAGAAAGAGCCTATGTCCCAGAGCGATATCGCCGCCGCTGTGCCGTCTGGCGGAAACGAGGAAAACTCGACCTTGAAGCAGCAACTGTGGCTCGCGCAGAAAGCCTATAAAAAACGCTCTCTGCTGCTGATTGCACCGCTGTTTCTGTTTATCGTGGTGAGTTTTCTCTTCCCGATCACCTCTATTTTGGGGAAAAGCGTCTCCAATCCGGAATTACGCGACAATATGCCACAGACCATTGCTGCGATGCGGCAATGGTCGGGCAACGATGTACCGGATGAAACCGTCTTTCGGGCGCTGGTCGGCGATCTGCGTGATGCCCGCAGCAGCGGGAAGCTGAGCACGATTACCAAACGGCTAGGGTATGAAGGCGCGGAATACCGCACGCTGATAACCCGCACATTGCGCAAGCTGCCCGCAGAGGGCAGCAGCGACATGCGCGATCAACTGATCCGTGAGCAGCCGATGTGGGGAGAATTAGCGACCTGGCAAACGTTCGATCGCGCAGCGCGGCCTTTTACCAGCTATTACCTGTTGGCGGTGTTTGACCATAAAGTGGATGCCACCACGCAGCAAATCGTCCCACAGCCTGCCGATCAGGCGCTGTATGTCGATGTGCTGCTGCGCACGCTGCTGATGGCGGGCGTGGTGACGCTACTGTGCGTGGGGCTGGGATATCCGCTGGCATACTGGCTGGCGAAGCAACCCTCTAACCGCGCCAATCTGTTGCTGATTCTGGTGCTGCTGCCGTTCTGGACATCGCTGATCGTGCGTACCGCGAGCTGGATTGTGCTGTTGCAGTCCGGTGGGTTGATTAACCGCTCGCTGATGAACATCGGCATTATCGATGAACCGCTGGTGCTGGTGTTCAACCGTATCGGTGTCTACATTTCGATGACCCACATCCTGCTACCGTTCTTCATTTTGCCGCTGTACGCGGTGATGAAAGGTATTTCCCCGAATTATGTGCGGGCAGCCGTTTCGCTGGGCGCGCATCCGTTTATTGCTTTCTGGCGGGTTTATGTGCCGCAAACCTACGCCGGTGTGACGGCAGGGGCGCTGCTGGTCTTTATGATGGCGATTGGCTACTACATTACGCCGGCGCTGCTGGGCGGGCCGAGCGACCAGATGCTGAGTTATTTTGTCGCGTTCTTCACCAATACCACCATGAACTGGGGAATGGCGGCCGCGTTAGGGACACAACTGCTGATAATCGTGACGCTGCTGTACGTGGTGTACATCCGGGTCACGCGTACTAATGCGGAAGCCGCGGCGCACTAAGCTCGATATCCGTAACTTTATATTGGGAGATAACCAATGAGACAGCAGGGTGAAGTGGTGATCCGTCTGTGGAACACGTTCTTTAATTTCTACGGGGCGGCGATGCTGTTGTTTTTGATTGTCCCTGTACTGGTGATTGTTCCGCTTTCGTTTAATGCCGGTTCGTTTCTGAGCTATCCGCTGACGGGGTTTTCCCTGCGCTGGTATCGCGAGTTTTTTAACTCCAGCGAGTGGCTGGGCGCACTGGGCAACAGTCTGCTGATTGCTCCGCTCGCGACGCTGTTGGCGACGGTGCTTGGCGTGCTGGCTTCAGTTGGGCTGGTGCGCGGTGAGTTTCGTGGTAAATCGCTGGTGATGGCGGTATTGATTTCACCGATGATTGCGCCGGTGGTGATTGTCGCGGTAGGGATGTTTTTTTTCTTCGCCAAATTGTCGCTGTTGAACAGCTATCTGGGACTGGTATTGTCACATGCGATGCTGGGCGTACCGTTCGTGGTGATTACGGTCACGGCGGTATTGAAGAACTACGATCGCAATCTGACGCGCGCCGCCGCGAGTCTGGGTGCTTCGCCGCTGCTGGCTTTTCGTAAGGTGACGTTTCCGCTAATTGCGCCCGGTGTGTTCTCGGGGGCGCTCTTTGCCTTTGCAACGTCGTTTGATGAGGTGATCGTCACGCTGTTCCTCGCCAGCCCGCGCCAGCGTACGCTACCGCTACAGATGTTTGCCGGCATCCGCGAGAACCTTGACCCGACGATAGCCGCCGCTGCCACCATGATGGTGGGCGCCGCGCTTGTCCTGCTGATCGTGATGGAAATCCTGCGCCGCCGCTCGGAGCGTTTACGGAGTGGGACTTAATCTGGCGCACATAGGTTATGCGTTATGTTTCGTGTGCGTTGATATTTGCATGCCGTTTCTTATCGCCATTAACGTAATGCGCAAGTGAGGGCAGTTGCTATCCGGCGTAAGAAATTATGCTGAGGAGATAGCGGGCTTAGGATGAGCCGCAT
>NZ_JBBBQR010000029.1:0-20351 GCF_037136835.1 Pectobacterium sp. 1950-15
AGAACTTCGCAATAAAAATACAATCAATAATTTCATGAGGTTATGTAATGCTGATTGGCTATGCGCGTGTGTCTACTACCGATCAAAATACAGATTTACAGAAAAAAGCACTGATTCGTGCAGAATGTGAGCTGATTTTTGAGGATACCGCAAGTGGGAAGAATGCGCAGCGGCCGGGTCTGAAAAGGGCGATCAGGCGGCTACGGCGTGGTGATACGCTGATGGTGTGGAAGCTGGACAGGTTAGGGCGCAGCGTGCGTGATTTGATTGATCTAGTATCCGCATTACAGGCGAAAGGTATCCATTTTCGCAGCCTGACAGATAGTATTGATACTTCTACCCCTGCGGGTCGTTTCTTCTTTCATGTGATGAGCGCATTGGCAGAGATGGAACGGGAACTCATTGTCGAACGCACGCGGGCTGGCCTCGATGCAGCTCGGTTGCAAGGACGTATCGGGGGGCGCAAGCGACTGATGACGCCAGACGTGCTTTGCCGTGCCGAAGCGATGTTGGCGACAGGGGCCACGCGCCTTCAGGTGGCGAATGTCGTCGGTGTATCAGAGAAAACTATTTATAAATACTTTCCCGCCCGGAGTCAGGGCGACGTTCCTGCTGCTGGCTAAAACGCGGCGTGATAGCAATTTCCTTTGCGCCAGAATCACCAGAACCCCACCAAACATGTTATTTTCATTGATAAGTTCTTTACTGTGTCGCCGAAAATGAGAGGCCAGCATGGATTACACCAAAATTATCAAAGAAGTGGGGCGCGGGAAAAATCATGCGCGTGATGTCGATCAGGCCACGGCTTATGAACTGTATAGCGCGATGCTGCGCGGTGACGTGCCAGATCTGGAACTCGGTGGGCTGCTGATTGCGTTTCGTATCAAAGGTGAATCGGAAGCCGAGATGTTGGGTTTTTATCAGGCGATGAACGAGCATGTGTTGCGCCTGACCCCGCCTAAAGGCTTCCCTATGCCCATCGTGCTTCCCAGCTATAACGGCGCACGGAAACAGGCGAATCTGACACCACTGTTGGCGCTGTTGCTGGCAAAGTTGGGTTTTCCGGTTGTGGTTCACGGCGTCAGCGATGATCCAACCCGTGTCACCAGCGCGGAGATTTTGCGTAATCTCGGCGTGACGATTGCAGAGAATGCCGAGCAGGCTCAGCGCGAGCTTGATAACGGTAGCCCGGCATTTATCCCTGTTTCGACGCTGTGCCCAGCTATCGATCGCCAGTTACAGCTGCGCTGGCGGATGGGGGTGCGTAATAGCAGCCACACGCTGGCTAAGGTCGCGACGCCGTTTGGTGAAAGCGACGCGCTGCGTGTCGCCAGCGTTTCCCACCCTGAATATGTTTCCCGCGTGGGGACGTTTTTTAACGATATCAACGGGCGTGCGCTTCTGATGCACGGCACGGAAGGAGAGGTTTACGCCAACCCGCAGCGCTGCCCGGAAATTCATTTTATCCATCAGCAGAATACCAAGGTACTGCAACTTCGGCAGGATATCAGGGTTGCACCTGATGCGTTGCCGATTGCGAAGGATGCCGCCACCACCGCACGCTGGACGGTACAGTGCCTGACGGGTGAAATTGCCATACCGCAGTCGATTCGTCTGCAGCTGGCGTGCTGTTTGGTTGCTGCCGGCGAAGCGGCGACAATGGAACAGGCGGTCGCTACGATTAAGAAACGCCTTGGCTGATCGACCTGTCGGAGCGCGGACGCGGTTTATCGCGCCACTTCATACAGCCAGGCGGCTGTCATTGGAAGAGAGAAGGAATACTATGCAACAGGTAGCGGACTATTTTAATGCCTTGAATCGCGACTATCTTGCGGTTCATCAGGCGAAAGAAGAGCTGTTTTGGCAACTGTATATGGGAACGGGCAACGATGAGGTGTCTGAGCGTTTCTCCGCCGCTGAAAGTGCCTACAAGCGCTTTATTTCACAGCCGCAGCGTCTGGCTGAGCTAAGAGTCCATCTTGCGACACTGGGAAACAGCCCGCGTGATGAACAACAGCAGGCGCTGTTACACGGCTTGCAAGGCTGGTATCGGTTTTTCGACTGTAATGTGATTGAAGATCCACAGGCTCAGGCGCTGATGGATGAGATCATTGCCGCCGAAAGTGCGTTATACGCCAAGCGTAAATCCTATGAAATGACGCATCTGGATACTAAGGGTGAACGGGTTTCCGCCTCACTTGGGGAACTGCTGACCAATCAGGCGACCAATGATACCGAAGCCTATCGTCAAAGTTCCCAGCAGGCGTTGCGCGATCTCGAACAGTGGCTGTTGCAGAATGGCTTCCCTGAGCTGATTTCACTGCGCAACCGCTTCGCTCGCCAGATGGGTTACCGCAACTATTTTGACTATAAGGTCAATAAAACGGAGCGGATGACGCCGGAGCAGCTTTTTGCCATCCTCGATCCTTTTGAGGCACAGACCCGTGAAGCGAATGCCCGCAGCCTGAAAAATCTGGCGAACGAAAAGGGCGAAGAGGCTCTGCAGCCGTGGAATATTCGCTATGCCAGCGCGGGCGATGTAACGCGCCAGCTCGATCCCTATTTCCCTTTCTCAGCATCGCTGGAGCGCTGGATCAACAGCTTTAAGCGATTGCGCATTGGGTTTAACGGTGCAGAAATGCAGCTCGATTTGCTGGTACGCAAAGGTAAATACGAGAACGGTTTTATGCACGGCCCGGTGCCGCCGTTTGTGCAGGAAGGAAAATGGGTTCCGGCGCGGATTAATTTCACCAGTCTGGCAAAACCGGATCAAATCGGCAGCGGTGCCAGTGGTATTAATACGCTGTTCCATGAAGGTGGACACGCCGCGCATTTTGCCAATATTAAGCAGAATGCGCCCTGTTTTTCACAGGAGTTTCCGCCAACGTCGATGGCCTATGCCGAAACGCAGTCCATGTTTTGCGACAGCCTGCTGGGTGACGCTGACTGGTTAAAACGTTATGCAAAGAATGCGCAGGGAGAGACGATTCCTGATGAATTGATCCGTGCGGATATCAGCACGCAGCAGCCAATGCGCGCTTTCAATGAGCGACACATCCTGCTGGTGCCGTACTTTGAGTGGCAACTCTATTCGTGGGACGACGAGGCGCGTACGCCGGAAGCGATGACCAAACTGGCGCGCGACACCGAACAGCGAATTTTGGGCATCAGCGGTAGCCCACGCCCGACACTGGCGATTCCCCATTTGCTGTCTATGGAGTCAGCGTGTTCTTATCAGGGCTATCTGCTGGCGCTGATGGCGGTGGAGCAGACGCGTAGCTATTTCCTGCAACGCGACGGCTATCTGACGGATAACCCCGCTATCGGGCCTGATTTAGCGCAGCACTATTGGCTGCCGGGGAATAGCGTCAGCCATGACGATACGTTGCGTAGTCTGACTGGTGAGGGCTTCAATCCCGCTTATCTGGCGCAGGCTTGCAATCTGACGGTCGATGAAGCCTGGCAACAGGCGCAGGGCACGATGGCACAGGCTGCTGCGCGTCCTCAGCCTGCTGCGGATTTCGATTTGTCAGCCCACATTCGTGTGGTCGATGGTAGCCGCGTGCTGGCGGATAATGTGCAGGGTGATGAGAAGATGTGTCAGGATTTTGCGGCGTTTATTGAGCAGGCGTATCCGCGTGCAGAGGCATAGTGTTCGCTAACATAGCGAGTAAGAAAAAGGGGGCGAAAGCCCCCTTGTTGATCAGGATACGTGTTGCAGGAATTCACGCAGGCGATCGCTGGGTGGATTCGTAATCAGCGTTTCTGGGTCGCCATCTTCTGCGATGCGGCCTTTATCAATAAAGATAAGGCGTGAAGCCACTTTATGGGCAAAGCCCACCTCATGGGTGACGATGACCATCGTCATGCCTTCTTCGGCCAGATCTTTCATGACGGTCAGCACTTCGTGACGCAGTTCCGGGTCGAGGGCTGACGTCGGTTCATCAAACAGCATCAGCTTCGGTTTAACCGCTAACGCGCGGGCGATGGCCACACGCTGCTGTTGACCACCGGAAAGCTCGGAAGGGTAGTGATGCGCGCGTTCTGACAGGCCCACTTTCGCCAGCAATTCCAGCGCCAGTTTCTCGGCATCGGCTTTGTTCGCGCCGCGTACCCGAATGGGGCCGAATGCGACGTTTTCCAACGCGGTAAGATGCGGGAACAGGTAGAACTGTTGGAATACCATCCCGGCTTCCTGACGGATCAAACGCTCGTCAACGCGCGGGTCGTTCACTTTCAGGCCGTCAACAATCAATTCGCCGCTGGTAATTTCTTCCAGCTTATTGATGCAGCGCAGCAGGGTGGATTTACCCGAGCCTGAAGGCCCGATGATGACCACCACTTCACCCTGGCCGATGGTGAGATCGATATTATGTAAGACCTGTGTCTTGCCAAAGTGTTTGGATACGTTTTTAAATTCAATCATATAATCTTAAGTCTTCTTTCCAGACGACGCAGAATAAAGCTGAGGATCAGCGTGATGCACAGGTAAATAATGGCAACCGCAGTCCAGATTTCCAGCGCACGGAAGTTGCCCGCGATGATTTCCTGCCCTGAACGAGTCAATTCAGCGACGCCGATAACAATAAACAGCGACGTATCTTTGATGCTGATAATCCACTGATTACCCAGCGGCGGCAGCATACGGCGCAGGGCTAGTGGGGCAATCACATGGCGCAGCGTCGCGCGGCGAGACAGCCCAAGCGCCAGACCCGCTTCACGGAAGCCGTTATGAATTGACAATACCGAACCGCGGGTGATTTCCGCGATGTAAGCACCGGAGTTAATCATGATGGTCACCACGGCGGCGGCAAAAGGGTCAATCCGCACGGACGTGAAGATCATCGGCAGGGCGAAGTAAATAAACATCACCTGCACAACAATCGGGGTACCGCGAATAATTTCAATAAAAACGAGCGAGATGCGGCTGGAAAACCAGCCGCCGTAGGCGCGGGCAAAACCCGCGACCACGCCAATCACCAGGCCGCCAAGCAGACCCAGAACAGAAATCAACAACGTCATTTTTGCCCCTTCCATCAGGAGGGGCAGAGAAGGCCAAATGGCACTCCAGTCAAACTGCATGGAATATCTCCAAATTAAATCGGCAATTACTTAGGTTCTACGCCAAACCACTTCTTGTAGATCTCAGCATAAGTGCCGTTTTCACGCAGTGTTTTCAGGGCGCCATTCACTTTTTCACGCAGCTCGTTGCTGCCTTTCGGGAACGCGATGCCGTATTGCTGGGCTTTAATGGAGTCACCTACCGCTTTAAACTGGCCATTGCCTGCGGTTTTGATGAAGTAGAGGATATTTGGGGTATCGTGCAGCACGGCGTCAGCACGGTTGGTGCCCAGTTCCATATAGGCGTTGTCGATGTTTGGGAACTGGCGCAGATCTTTGGTTTTGATATTGGCTTTCGCGTAATCAACAGAACCCGTGCCGCTCTTCACCGCCAGCACTTTACCGGCTAAATCCTGCTCGCCTTTGATGTCGTTGTTGTCTGCTTTGACCATCACCAGCAGGCCGCTGTTGTAGTAGCCGTCAGAGAAATCGATTGCTTTTTTGCGCTCTTCAGTGATGGTAATACCTGCCAGCGCCAGATCGATGTTACGTGTTTGCAGTGCAGGGATAATGCCGCCGAAGTCCATTGGCTTCAGGGTGTACTTCAGGTTGAGCTGTTTAGCGATAGCATCCCAGAGATCGATGTCAAAACCGACATACTTGTCGCCTTGTTTGAACTCAAAAGGGACGAACGCGGTGTCGGTAGCGACAATCAGTTCTTTCTCAGCAGCATAGCTGGATACGCTCATCATTAGCGTCAGTGCAGCCAAAGAGGCCTTAAGTAGTGATTTCATCAAATCCTTCCTATTAGCAGTTGTGGGAGCTTTTTGTTTTACAGGCGTTTTAAGCATAGTACATCGTACAAAAGTGAAGCCTGAGTCAGTTACCCTGTGTTGTGCTTAACCTGTTGCTTTTATTTATTGCCCTGCCAGCGGTGAAATTTTCACCTCCGATTCGCTCAGGCAAGGCGCTGCTATGATTAACTGATTTATACGAGGGAAACAACCGTTGATTGGTGTTATGGCCAATTAATGCAGGCAAAAGCTAATTTTTTGAGCGTCTTAACGGATAAAATGCGTGGTTTGTGCGGGTTACACCAGAAAAGGGGGCGGCTTGCGTGGGGAAGATAGCAGTAAAAAGGCTGCCGAAGCAGCCTTAAAAGCGTTTGCGAGACGAGAACGCTGATTATTCAATATTTGACTCAATAAACCACAGGAACTGATCCAGATCGCGCGATGCGGCGGTCAGGATATCCGCAGAGGCCTCATCTTCCGTTTTACCAATTGCTTTACGTACGTTGTTGGCGACAATCGCATAACGCTCTGCCAGCGCCTTCAGATGATCCTGAACACTGTGGATGTTGGTTGGATAGCTTTTCAGCGAGGTTTGTTTACCCACAATTTGCACGGTACCCAGCGCCACACCGCCTATCTGCACCACACGCTCGGCGATGGTATCCTGATGGTCAATAATCGAGGTGCGGAAGCCATCCAGCATTTCATGAACGGCGATAAAGTTTGCACCGCGCATGTTCCAGTGCGCCTGTTTGGTAATCAACGACAGGTCGATGAAATCAACAACAAGTTGGTTTAACAGCGCGATCGTCGAGGTCTTAACGCTATCATCCAAATCATTGCGAGTGTAAAGCAGTGCGGACGGGGCTGATTTCACGAGTTTGGCGGTAGACATAATAGTTATCCTCTCTTTAATTATTCATAGTCTTACTGTTCAACGTGATTAATTATAGCAGTGATAAAAATTAATATTGAAAAGAATCACCTATCAAATGAATAGCTTTAGCATAACGATATTGTGGGTATTTGTAGTCAGGATTTATCTGATATGAATAATGTGGCAGGTCGCAATGCTATTGCAATATTTTAATTATCTCTGCAACATAATCTCATAGATTGATAAATATCATCATCGCTTAGATGAAAGTAGTTATTATTCTCTAGCCATCTTCATTGCAATAAGATGGCAGCGTTGTTTTTCTTCTTAAAAAGATTGTATGCCAATAAAGGGAGTCGTGTAGAGTGAGAGTGAACATTATTGGTACCAGTGGAAGTGGTAAATCGACACTTGCCCGCCGCTTGTCTGAAAAGTTGGCTATTCCGTACATTGAAATGGATGCGTTGTTCTGGCTGAAAGACTGGCAGGAGCGGACGGATGTCGATTTTTTTCAACGGCTTGAAAGCGCACTGGAGCCTGAAAGTTGGGTGTTGGATGGTAACTATAACCGTACGCGTGATATCAAATGGCGCGATGTTGATGTCGTGATTTGGGTCGACTACTGTTTTACCCGCACGCTTTTTCAGGCGATACGGCGTGCCTGTGTTCGGGCATGGCACAAAGAGGAACTCTGGCGTGGCACGGGGAATAAAGAATCTTTTCTCCGTAGTTTCTTTAGCCGGAATTCAATTATCCTCTGGACAATAAAAACCTATTCAAGAAACCGGAAACGGTATTTAGCGGATTTAGCCGACCCGCGTTATCAGCATATTCACTTTATTACGCTGCGTTCTCCTCGAGAATGTGAAACTTTTCTGCAACACTTTCCCAAGGAAATACGCCTTCATTCGGCTTGAGTCGTTACTTTGGCTTCACCCGCCTGTTTTATTGTCAGCGTTGCGCCGATTGACGCGATGATAATAAAGATCAGCGCCATCCACTGAATAAACGATAAATGTTCGCCGAGAAAAAGAATCCCGGAGAGGGCGGCAATAGCGGGTTCCATACTCATCAGCGTGCTGAACGTTCTGGCGGGCAGACGAGTCAATGCCACCATTTCCAGAGAATAGGGGAGCGCGGTGGACAGAACCGCGACGGCAATACCGAGCGGAAGTATTGATAACGAAAACAGCGTGCTCTCCGCGTAATATGCACCGATAGGGCAGAAAATCAGTGCGGCAATACAGGAGCCAATTGCGACAGTTCCCGGCCCATGATTTGCGCCTGCTTTTTGCCCAAACAGAATATAGAGCGCCCAGCATGCACCAGCACCCACGGCGCAAGCTGCCCCCGTCAGATCAACATTGCCGATATTGTGGCCCAGCGGTAATAAGAACCACAGCCCAGCAACGGCAAGAAAAACCCACAGAAAATCAATAGGTCTGCGTGAGGCTAGCATCGCAACGGCAAGCGGGCCAGTGAATTCCAGTGCGACAGCAATGCCGAGCGGTACCGTCTGCAATGAGAGGTAAAATAGAAAGTTCATCCCGCCTAACGTGATGCCATAAACCAGCAATGGCAGGCGGTTACTGCTAAAGCGCATACGCCACGGCTTGAAGATGATGCACAGAATGATCGTACCAATTCCCAGACGCAACGCCGTTACGCCAGTCGCACCAATGAGTGGAAACAGACTCTTGGCCAGAGCCGCGCCGCTTTGGATAGAAAGCATTGAGATAATGATGAGCAATACTGGTAAAAATGATGACGAGCGGTGGGAAAATAAGGTCATTCTTTTGGCCTTAAAACAGGTATAACATTCCGTTGCTATTATACCCAATTGTAAACAATTTGTCTGGTATGAATTGACTTTTATTGACCTTTATTTACGCATCATTTAATTGCTTTATTTTTGCTCAATTCAAGTCGCATACAAACTGAGCGGGAAATTAAGAATTGTCTGTTTTACGGCCTTGCGGTGAATTTATTTTTAATCTAACTGTCACAATAAAAAAGCTAATATAATTAGAATGATAGGTTTGTTTTGACAATATTTGTTACATCTAAAGGCTAATTGATAAATATTTATAGGGCGGCAAGTCTCGAATTTTTTTGTTATATTTACGGCGTTAGTTAGTCTTTCATAAAATAAATTTGAGGCTGTAAATATGAAAAAAATCGCGTGTCTTTCCGCTCTGGCTTGTGTATTAGCCGTTGGCGCAGGTTCTGCATTTGCTGGTCAAAGTACTGTAACTGCAGGTTATGCTCAAGGTGATGCTCAGGGCGTACAAAATAAAGTTAAAGGCTTTAACCTGAAATATCGTTATGAGCAAGATAATAACCCACTGGGCGTTATTAGCTCTTTCACTTACCTGGAAAAAAATGGTAGCGATGGCAGTGACTACAGCAAAGGCCAGTACATGGGCTTCACTGCTGGTCCAGCTTACCGTCTGAATGACTGGGCAAGCCTGTACGGTGTTGTTGGTTTCAGCCACGGTAAAGTCACCAATAACGCGACCAACGGTCTGAACAACAGCAGCAATGACGATTACGGCTTCACCTACGGTGCTGGTGTTCAGTTCAACCCAATCCAGGACGTTGCTCTGGATGTAGGCTACGAACAAAGCCGTATCCGCAGTGTTGACGTTGGTGCCTGGGCTGTTGGCGTAGGTTACCGTTTCTAATCTAACCCTGTAGGGTTTTTTACCCTCAGCGTTGGTTGTTAGATGTGTCGGAAGAATCCGCTCTTTTCAGGGCGGATTTTTTTATAGCTATTTTTCCAACCTGCGACGAGCTTCGCCAGCCATTTAGCCAGCCATTTAGCCAGCCATTTAGCCAGTCACTTTCCAGTCTGTCGATATCCGGTCATTCTTGTCGCCATTGAGCAAAAGCCACCATGTTGGTCTGTTATAAGATTTTATCTTGACGTTAAGATTCTTTATGTGAAGATATTGATCATCAGGCAGCAGTGACTTGCTCAAGCTATTGAGGTTATACATGGTAGTGACATCAACGGCCCGCACGCGGGCTTTTCTTTTCTTCACGATTATCCTGTTGGGATTGAATTTACGCCCCGTACTAGCGGGGATTGGCCCGTTGCTGAATCAGATTCAGGCCGCAACAGGTCTGGATGACAGCATGGCGGGCATGTTAACCACGCTCCCGGTGTTCGCTATGGGGTGGTGTGCGTTATATGGCGGTCAGTTGCAGGCACGCCTTGGAGAGTATCGAGGCATCACATTGGGCATTGTGGTGATTGCCTTGGCGTGTGGTGCACGCTGGTGGTTGAATAGCGGTATTGCTCTGCTGGTTAGTGCCGCGCTTGCCGGGGTTGGGATTGCCTTAATTCAGGCGCTGGTGCCGTCGTTTATCAAACTCCATTTTGGCCGTCATAGCAGTCTCCTGATGGGCTTTTATACCACGGCGATTATGACCGGAGCGGCGTTTGCGGCTTCATCGGTTTCTCCGCTGGCAAATGTGTGGGGCTGGCAAAGCGCGCTGGCCTGCTGGGGAATTGTGGCGTTGGTTGCCACAGTGGCCTGGCGGTGTGTGCCTAAAGCGTATACCGCGAAGCAGGAGGCAGCGGCCGTTGTGGCGACGCGCAGAAGCGGGATGGATTGGTTGCTGATGGTGTTCTTCGGTATTGGTACGGGCGCGTATACGCTGGTGCTGGCATGGCTGCCACCGTATTACATTCAACTGGGGCTCGATGCGACGCAAAGCGGCCTGATGTTGGGTGGATTAACGCTGACGGAAGTGATTTCTGGCCTGCTTGTGTCCACGTTCATCAACCGTTTTCCCGATCGCCGCAAGCTGCTGCTTCCTATCCTGACCGTGATGCTGGTGGGAATGATTGGGTTGATTGTGGCACCGCTGACGTTTACGTATCCCATTATTATCATGCTGGGTATTGGCATTGGTGCGCTGTTCCCGTTATCGCTGATTGTGGCGTTGGATCAGGTAACCGAATCACATAAAACCGGTTCACTGATGGGCTTTGTGCAGGGCGGCGGCTACATCCTCGCCAGCCTGATGCCGTTGCTGGCCGGTTTCATTCGTCAGCATACGGCGGGTCTGGAGCAGGCCTGGATGATTATGACTGTCGGTGTGGTCGTGTTGATTATCATGGCGACCCGCTTTGCTCCGGTGAAGAGCCCGATTCGCTAAGCGGTTTGTGGTGTTGTCAGCGAGCGGAAACCCGCTCGCTACTATCAATTTGTTGGTGGGCGATAGCGCCATAGCCAGCGCCCGCTCATCAGGCGACGGTAGTAGAAGAAACCGCGTACAATCCAGTCAAAGAACATCCCCATCCACACGCCGATCACGCCAAAACCGAGCATCACGCCGAGGATATATCCCGCGATGACCCGACATCCCCACATGCCTGCCATTGCCACCCACATGGTGTAGCTGGCGTCTTTCGCGCCTTTCAGGCCTGCAGGGAGCACCCAGGACGCCGCCCAGATTGGCATAAATAACGCGTTGAGCCACAGGAGGTGTTTTGCCACTTCGATAACTTCTGGCTCATTGGTGTAAAACGACGCCAAAAAGCTGGCGCTGGGCACCGACAGGACGGCAAGTACGCACAACCCAATATTGGACAGCCAGAAGATGTGCTTCAACTGGCGTGTGGACTGCATGATCTGGCCTTTCCCCAGCCGTGTGCCAACGATAATCGTGGCAGCGGCGCCGAGCGAATTGCCGGGAAGGTTGATCAGCGTTGAGATGGAGAAAGCAATAAAGTTTCCGGCGATGACTTCGGTTCCCATTCCTGCCACAAAGCGCTGGGTGATCAGCTTACCGATGTTAAACATCACCGATTCTATGCTGGCGGGAATACCGATACTGAGCACTTCATAGAGAATCGTCAGGGTAAAAGGTGCAAAGTAAGACTTGAAGGGAATACGCAACGCGCCGTTAAAACCGTGCATCAGCGTCAAAATCACGAATACGGCACCGATATAGCGTGAAATAGTGATCCCGATGCCAGCACCAATAAAGCCAAGACCATCCCAGGAAAAGGCGCCGTAAATCAGCAGGCTACTGATGGCAATATTGAGGATATTCATCCCAATGTTGATGACCATGGGCAACTTGGTATTACCCGCTCCCCGCAACGCGCCACAGCCTACCAGCGCGATGGCGACGGCAGGATACCCCCACACCGTCCAGCGCAGGAACGTGAGGGCTAATGCTTTAACCTGTGCGTCGGCCTGTCCTGCGATCAGATCGATAATCGCTGAACCGGCAAATTCAACCAGCGCGACTAGCAGAAACGATGACAGAACCAGTAATGACATTGACTGGCGAGCCGCAGAACGCGCCTGCTTTCTATTGCGTTGCCCCAGGCTGAACGCGACAACAACGGCAGTCCCCAACGCGACGGCGGTAAAGAAGGCGATGATGACCATATTGAAGCTGTCAGCCAGGCCGACGGCTGCCATGGCTTCTTTCCCCAGCCAACTGACCAGAAAGGTGCTGAAGACCCCCATCAACACGACGCAAAGGCCTTCAATAAAGATAGGGAAGGCGAGCGGTGAGATTTCTCTCCAGAAGAGTACGCGGTTGGAGTAACGCTTTTTATACCAGTCTGTGTCTTTTAATTTTTTCATGAAACGATCTTGGCGGTCTCTCAAGTTTCCCTGTTGGTACGGTAAACAGAGCCACAAGGTGGCTCGCAAATAGCATCATTTTGCACGGTACTTACTCATACCGTTTCACACAGTGACGTATCCATGCAGTTACTACTCTATTTTGTGCGATCGCAGCAGCATGGCTGTTTTTTAAAATAGCGTTCCTATTTACAGAGTATCAGCCGCCAAATCGATGTCCAGCCTGGATTGCTTTCCCAGCATGGAAAATTGTTGCACGTGCGCATTATTTAATTTAGATTTTACTTAATTAGTGTTATCTAAATTAATGGTGAGACGCAGATCATCAGCGACATCACCTTCCTTGTCGGCTTAACGCCACGTTGAACGGTTGCATTATGACGGGTTTCAGCAGCTCAAAAGAGGATCACGATCATGCCAACACCACTTGCTATCTCACCAGTTCAGGCCCGTAAATTGTTAGATGAAGGGGCGATACTCATTGATATTCGCCAGCCGGAAGAGTACGCCCGCGAGCACATCGCACAGGCGAGGTTACATCCGCTAAATTCCTCTACCGGGGATGTTCTTCCTGATAATGACAGAGAAGGAAAGACAGTGATTTTCCATTGTTTGTCTGGAATACGTTCAGAACAGAATGCTGAGATTCTTATGCAGTCCGTGTTTCCGGCGACAGCTTTTTTACTCAATGGCGGAATGACTGCATGGAAAAAGGCGGGGTTTCCAACAGAAATCAATGATAAACAGCCGATTGAACTGATGCGGCAGGTTCAAATCGCCGCTGGCGTACTCATTCTGAGTGGTGTATTACTGGGGTACAGCGTAAACAGTGCTTTCTTCCTGCTCTCTGGTTTTGTGGGGGCAGGGTTGCTGTTTGCTGGGGTGACCGGTTTTTGCGGTATGGCAAGGCTGTTAATGAAAATGCCGTGGAACCGTGGCGCCAAACGCTGATTTACTGGAATAGACGCTAAAAACTGGCTGGGATAGTAAGCGGAGTGTTAACCACCAAAAATAGGGGCAGTAATATGGATATGAAGAACATTCCGTTTGGTACGACTGACTGGTCGCAAATAGCGCCCACTGAGCATCAAGGGGAGACGGGGATCGCCTACTGGCGAACGCAGCGTTTTGATGATATTCGGGTTCGTATTGTGGAGTATACACCCGGCTACCTGGCCGATCACTGGTGCTCAAAAGGGCATATTCTGCTGTGCCTTGAAGGTGAACTTCATACGGAATTAGATGATGGTCGTGTTTTTGTCCTCAAACCGGGAATGAGTTATCAGGTCGCGGATAACGCAGAAGCCCATCGCTCCTACACGGAGACGGGTGCGAAGTTGTTTGTCGTGGATTGATGTGAAGGGCTAATCTGGAGTACGGAGATTAGCCCTTGATTAGTTCACTCATCCTATTTGGGGTCGCGTTCGTCGAAGCCAGGAAAAATTTGTGTAGAAATGCTCAATTCGTTGATAGGGACGAAAGAAATTCGCCTCTAAGCCTGTTGTCGATATTGGTATATAACCTTACACTTAGCATGGTTAATGGTGCCTGTTTATTATCTATATGAGTCAGGAGTGCATGAGCATGTCTATCAGAATTGAACTTGCAGAATCTATGGAAGTGCTGAGTCTTCGGGTTGTTGGCCCCTATTACGAAAAAATACCGCAGGGATTTGATGAAATATTATCGTGGGCAAGAGATCATCATCTCTCCATCGATAAATCTCTGGCGTTCTACTGGGATGATCCCAGCAAAGTAGAACCGGATGAATTACGGGCGGATGTGGCGATTACGTGCAAAGAGATGCCGTCAACGTTGCCGGAAGGGACAGAAATACGCAGGGAAATCATTCCCGGTGGGCTTTATGCCGTAACGCACACCATTGTGGAGAAGGGGGACTTTGCGAAAGCCTGGGATGACTTTTATAAAGCCATTCATGCGCAAGGATATCGACCGGCGGGTGACATATGTTATGAAAGTTATTTGTGCGACGGAAGCAATGGTAACTGGGAAATTGAAATATGGCAGTCTGTTGAAGCAGTGAATTAAGCCCGTTTATTGAGATTGGTTTGAAAATAAAAATATCGGAGCAGCCTGCATCTGTGGGAAGGTATGGGTATTTTTTAGGATCGCTGGTAGGTTTTATCACTCACCATTTTGGTGGTGAAAATCCGGTGTGTGAACAAGACGTGTAGAACATTGAGTGTATTATTTTTCCCACGATTGGGGATGATGCAGGGATAGTGTATTAATGTAAATTTATGCGTTCCTGGCACTAAGGTTTTGTTATGGAAGGTTATATTTTGAGATAAGAGGTAAATCACTCCCTTTAATCCTAAATAGAATTAATGAGGAGTATGCCTAATACATAATAAACATACTCCTGTCATTAATTTTCTATAAAATTCATTCCTCACGGAATGTGAAATTCTTTAACTCATCTTTTTCATCAAAGTACAAATCGATTTTTTTTATGCTGCTAATACTTACTGGAATTGGAGGGAGAATAATAAGCCCATCGATAGATTCCTTAGTAATATAAGACCAATGGCTTTCTTTCATAAAATCTAGTGAATTTTGTGGTGGCCCTAACTTTATTAATACATCTTTTTTCGTTTTCCCAACAAAGAAAATGGTTTTAACATTATCTGAGTTTATATCAGAGAGCGATGTGTTGTATGTTTTTGTCTTATCTATAAAACATCCAGACAAAATAAAAGAAAGGGAAATGATGAGGATTGGTTTTATTAATTTCATAATCAATCAATGTCCAATTCTGTTTTATAATTTTTATCTGCCGGTTCCCAAGGGAAAGCTGATGATATTTTATATGGTGCTGGTTTTAATATATAGACTCCGCTAGCCTCATCTTTTACTACTTCATTAAAGTGCATAAAGCACCTTGATCTATCTGTAGTTATATCAAAATTCATGTCATAATCTTTACCTGCTTCAGGTTTAATAAAAAACATACTATGGCATGACCCTTGGCTCGTTGCTTCGGTTTGAATATAAATAAGAGTTGGTACTGATTTTATTCTGGTTTCAAAATAATAATCATCATAATCACTTTTTCGATAGGATATCTTAGGCATACCTATGTCTCTGGTTGCGTTTATATGTCCCCGCCATGAAAATGGTGTGATCTGTGTATAAGTCTTTGAATATCCTTTTTGTTTAATTTCTGTTCCTCTTATGTTTTTTATGAATCTTATTCTTGACACATTTTGTGTGTCTGAAGGTTCTTGGTATATCGGGCGATCAGCAAAGCTGTTTTCAATTGCCCTGCATCCAGACAAAGAAATGGTTGCCGAAATTAAAATTAAATGTAAAATCTTTCCCATAAATATGTTATCCATTTTGTCGTTTTTTAACGAATTCCGATATGCTAGAAAGGAAAGCATATCGATATACGTTATCGGCTGCGGGATAATATAATTTAGTTTTATCCGTCCTGTAGTGTGTATTCTTTCTCAGCAGGTTTGGCGGTTTTCACGAGAGAAGTTGAATTTATAGATTAAATATTTGTTTATATTATCTTTTGTAATTGGTTTGTTTTTATCATATAAATAAAACGAAAAGTCATCATGAGAAATAGCCTGCGCATGGCTGTAGAGTTTCGTTTGATACGCTGATTTTTAGCGCTGGATGCGTTGTAAATTTAATTTTGCTTTACGATGCTCCAACACCATCATTTTTCGGGTGTGTTGCCATAGAATCCCATCTAGCAACATAAACTCACGCCACTCGGCTGTGCCCAAAGAAAGCGATCTGTGCATCAACTCGCCAATACGTTCAGCAAGGAGCAAGTTTCTTACACGTAGCAATTGCAACGGCGTAAATCGCTCATTATCACCAGCCAAGGGAAAGAATGCCTGGCGGCTGGGTTCCCCATGTTTCACTGCATTGGTGTTACCAATTGGAGCGCCAGCGCCGGTACGTTTCCCGCCCCAGCCGGATGACCTTGATTGTTGGTTATGTTGTCTTTCATGGTTGCGTGGCGGTTAGTCGGTGGATGTATGTTCGTTAAAATTCAGGAAAACGAGTTGTTCACCATTTTGATGGTAAACGCCTGTGCGTATGAAAGACACGCAGAATCTGGAGCATATTATCTTTCACACGGTAGGGGATGATGTAGGGATAGTGCATTAACACCAGCTCACGCGTTCCTGGCACACGGCCAGATCTTCCCATTGCTGGCTGTTGCGGTAGTAATTCCGTCAACCTTTGGACTTCATCTACGAATTGGCCGGCAGCTTGTGGATCGTCCTGCGCGATGTAGAGGTACTCGGCTTCCAAATTGGCCGCAGCTTTACGCAGCCATTTAATTTCCATTTCTTGCCGTACCTAAGTTTTTAAATAGGTTATTCATTTCATCTGATGAGACAAAATCACCCGCATCGGCTTCTTTAATAGCTTGCTCGATCTCCGCTATCTGCCAGGCTTCGCGCGCAAGATAGTCTTCAATGGCTTGTCCAGCCAGAAAAGAGCGGGTACGTCCCGTGGCTTTAGCCAGCGCATCAAGTTGCGCGGTTGTTTCATCATTTAAGCGAACGGACATAACGCCCATACTGCCACCTCACTACATTGTGTATTTTGTATACATTGTAGTTATCAAGAGGGGGGGAGGCAAGTGGCTACTCAATGGTAGCCGGAATATCGTTCTCTGTGCTGGTGTGGATTAATCGCTGACTGTCTGTTAAGAGCGAGGAGCGGAAGTTAGTCAATTATTACCGATGGTTTTTCATTCTCGGGCGACCAATAGCCACCGCTGCCATGATAGGTTTCAGCACCCAATACAAACTGAGTTCCACAGTGCTTACAAACAAAATGGTAATCAACGATATCGCCCCATATCATCTTTTCAGCACACTCTTGAAAGCTGTATTGATTCCAGTCCTCCGTTGCGTCAATTTCGGCCAGAACCTCTTCGCTGAGTGCATGCTTTGCAATACGGATTGCCTTACGTAATTGTTCAGGTTGGCGGATAACGTATTTAACACATAAATCCAGACACCGATTGCAACTCATTAAACAGCCTCCATGAGGATGATTTGTTGACGTGGTTTATCCTAATCACTTATCACTGTAAACCAATCAAATTCTTCACCACCTCTTCTATAGTGGGCTGGATTGATTTAGCTATGTCGGCTTTTGGCACGAAGCAACACCTCAGGAAGGAGGAAATGGATAGAACAGATAAACCGCCACCATAACTGAGATACTCAATATTATGCTGACGATGAAGTATGTTTTAAATGGCTGCTTTTGTGTTTTATGGCGAAAGAGCTGTTGACCCGCCATTGCGCCAACCCACCCACCGACAATCCCAAACACCAGCAACGTGGATTCAGGCACTCTACGCCAGGCCTTACGAGCCGCCATTTTATCTACGCCGTAAATCACCAGCGTCAGTATATTGGCAAGCAGGAGCCACATAGCAAAGGGGTCAGACGTCATCGTGCTACCAATCACCGCAAAGACCAATAGTAAATAACAAAAGTAATTAAGACTCATACCATTAGCCACAGTAATTTTCAGAGTGTATAGAAACTGCATTATACGCAGTACACGCGGTGGGAAGAAACCGCTATCAGTATGGATTGGCGCGGAATAGGCCGTCATGGCACCCGGATAGGTGGCATTTAGCGATTTGCTATAACCTATTTAAGGATGATGCCTTTTCCATCAGGATATTCTATGCTGGCGATAGCTTCGGCAAAGGGCATAACCATGATAACAGTAGAGAAATCAGATCCATCTGCTCCAGAATCTCGTTATTTAAAAGAATTCATGCCCCTTATTCAGTCATAACGATTTTTCTGTATACATACCAATTCTACTCATTAATAGCCGATCTAATCTGCAATGGCATCCCTGTCCTGTGAGGAATTTCTGCTTCTAGCACTGAGTAAACATGCTGAAAAGCTATCAGGTCTGCTATGAGCGAGGTGCAGACATCACATCAAAATTCATACTGGATGACAGTAGGTTGATTAATCCTGTTTCTTGAACGGCTATTTTGAATGGTCTTTTTCCTCTTGTAGTTTGCAATTTTTATTGATTTGATTGATGAAATCTGACTACTTTCGTTGGACCCTACTCGAGGAAATGATCATAATGATTTTAATAAGGGCGGCAGAATCAAAAGATGTTCCCTCTCTAAAAAAACTTTTTCTACAGCTGGGCTATCAGACAGACATTGATAGCTTAAAACAACGTATCGGTGAGGCGCAGAGTACGTTTTGTATTTTAGTTGCTGAATTAGATAAGGAAATTTGCGGAGTTGTTGTTATAAACTTTATCATACCTGTTCATGAAAATAGCTTGTGGGCATTAATTTCAGCTCTGGTCATAGATGAGTCGTCTCGTGGAGCGGGGATAGGCCAGCAACTTCTGATTGCCTCTGAGCGTATGGCTCTCGATAAAAAATGTTCTCAGATTGAGCTTTCAAGCAGTGAAAGAAGAACCAGAGCACACAAATTTTATGAAAACAACGGATACAAAGAAGTAAGAAAGCGCTTTGTAAAGCTTCTTGCTGATCTTCCCCAAGTTTAACAGGGTATTAGCACAGTCCATTTCTGGCAGGGAGCGGACATGTTAACGAAGCTGAAGGTCCGCTGTGAGCGAGGAACGAACAGTTACACCCATCACCAACGTCATTAGCCTCATAATGAGTATAAAGCTTTATTAATCAATGGGGAGCAGGTTAATGCGGGGTTTTCGACTTATGGATTTGATACAGGTGTCAAAATTAAAACGAGCAATGTAAAGATAGACAAGTACATTAGGTATAGTTTTGCGCTTGTGGCGATAGTTGCCATACTCATAACTACTTTCACAACCCCCAATCCAACATCTTATCAATATACAGTTTACCGAATAGTTCTGGCTCTAGCTGCTGGATGTATTGGTGCAGTTCTGCCTGGTCTCCTAGAAGTAAAATTTAAAGGGTGGTTAAGAGCATCTGGCGCAGCGGCGATCTTCGCTATAGTGTATTTCAAAAGCCCAGCTTTGCTTCAACAAAATCCTGAATCTGCAAGTAAACCTGTACCGCCTACCGTGATTGATACATATGCCGTTAATAGTTCCAATCGCGATAGATACCTCGAATTATTTCGAACAGGACAGTTCGGTCAACGGGACAAGCTGCGCATCGGTTGTGTTGAGTGGAGCGAATCATCGTGCGTGGCTGCTGGTAATTTTTTGCGATTGTTAAGCGAAGCTGGCTGGGAAATCGATTCGGACACTGTAGTCACAATGCACCCATCCTTGCCAGTTGAGGGTGTATCGATTGTAAGCCGTGGCGATGATCTGGTCGGTTTGCCGAAAGTACCACCCCACATGGGCCGTTGGAGTCGATCAGACATTAGCTATGAAATTTTGACGGCGGCATTTAAATTGATGGGAGTCCCGGTTTATTTTTCCAGTGACCCAACATTACAACCAGGTACTACCGGAGTGTACTTTGGACCGAAACCGAAACTGGATGTGCCAATCAAGCAAAAAGATGAGAATGTACGACGTGAGCTTCTCCACTACGTCGGTTTGGGAATGGCTATTCAGCGAGCCTGCTCTCAGCAGTCCGTCGAACTTTGCACGGGTGAACTCTTTTCCTGGGAAAAGTCTGTATCTTCGTTTCTAAGTCAGCAGCGATTCAACTCCGATGCCGTAAACAGATGGCTTGCCTTGCCGCAGGCTAATGCGGCTTCGGCAGCTGCAGACATGAAAATAAAGCTAGGTATGTTGATGCCATTTGTACTGGGCATAGAATAACTATACCTCATCTGAGGATGAATGTGCGTCTAGTGGGCCGCCTAGCAGTTAGCGCTATCTATTTGCGTAAGCCTGCGGAATCCAACTGGTGTTCTACGATGCGTTGTTTGGCGAAGAATCAGTGTTGAAGCATTGGTATTAGACAACTAAAGTGAATCGCCACGGATAATCTAGACACTTCTGAGCCGTTGATAATATAGGTTTTCATATTCAGCCGGTGGCATCTGCTCA
>NZ_JBBBQR010000030.1:0-13510 GCF_037136835.1 Pectobacterium sp. 1950-15
GTTTTCCTGTCTAGCATTTTCAGACACCTATCGCATGTGAAACTCACTTTTTAAATGGAATTTTAGATGGTTTACGCCAAATGAATTACAACGATTGCGCTGAAAAACTCTAAAGCTGTGACTACTACATCCCCCAATCACATAATGGATATGCTAAAAAGAGTCTGGTTGTAACAGATAGAATTGCAAGCGGAGCGAGGAGCACCAGTTTTCGGATTGTTTTCTTAATGTGTCAGGGAGGGGGGTTATATGAAGGTAAGTGGGGTAGCAATTCGGAATTTCCGCCGACTGGAAAATGTTCAGATTGACCTTGAAGACAGGGAGTCCATTTTTGTTGGACCCAACAATAGTGGTAAGACTTCTGCAACCGCTATTTTTCGCTGCTTTCTTGGCGGACGTGATTTTAAGATTCACGATTTCTCCGTTGCCCGAATGCCTGATTTCGACACATTTGCAACGACCGGAGATGCCGATGAACTTCCCAAAATTAGCCTTGATCTTTGGTTCACTATAGATCCCGAGAGTATTGGTTTTGGTAGGGTTTTCACTCTGTTGCCGAAACTTTCGGATTTTACACGAGTAGGAATTAGGCTGTCGTATGAAGTCTCGGAAGCAAAGAAGTTACGTGAAAATTACGACGCCGCCTATCCACCAATGGAAGATGGAACTCGCACCAAGTCGCTGCCGCAATATTTAGCGCTTGGTGGAAATCTTGGACGACATTTTACTGTTTGCTACTCCTCACTCGACGAGAAGATTCAGGAGGGAACACCGCCAGAGATCCTGACTAGTCATCTTGATCCTGATGAAGGCAAACGTCTTCTGAAGCATCTCATACAGGTAGAGTTTGTGGATGCGCAACGCAATATTAACGATGACGATAGCAGCCGTAGTAACCGACTCTCATCGGCTTTCTCCACCTTCTACCAAAAGAATCTTGAGCAGCTCGGTCATGCGGCTGATGCTCACAGCGTAATTGATGAAAATAACAAACAACTGACAGATCACTATGCAAAACAATTTGCCCCGCTGATCAACCTCATCAAGAGCCTTGGTGTGCCATCGATCAATGATCGAGAATTACAGATTATCTCGTCACTTAGCCCTGAAACTGCACTGCGTGGAAATACCGAGTTACTTTATATTGACCCTAGCCGAAAGCATGAACTGCCCGAGTTATATAACGGTCTTGGTTTTAAAAATTTAATATTTATGGCTATTCAGGCCCGGCACTTTCATTCTCAGTGGGTAATGACCACAGAAAACAGGCCTTTGTGCCTGATTATATTTATTGAGGAACCAGAGGTTCACCTTCACGCTCAGGTACAACAGACTTTCATCTCTAATATATGGCAGGTAATCAACCAGTCCGCTGAGGCGGCTGGCGAACCAAATCTAGTGCCGCAACTAGTCGTAACCACACACTCTTCTCATATCATGGAGGCTGTAGATTTTGAGAAAGTTCGCTATTTCCAGCGCGGTTATAGTGAGGGGGAAATGGGAGCGGCTGGTATTCGCAATGCCTCAATGGTTCGAAGTCTACGGACGTTCCAGCCGGAAGTGGAGATGGTAGACGGTAACCTTGTTTCCCCGTCAGAATCGCTAGCCTTCCTGAAACGCTATTTACGCCTTACACACTGCGACCTATTTTTTGCTGATGCCGCCATACTTGTCGAAGGTGCAGCTGAGAAGCTGCTAATGCCATCCATGATCGAACGTGCTGCTGGGAGATTGAGGACTGTATATCTAACAATCCTGGAAGTCGGAGGGGCCTATGCCCACCGTTTCGAAGGTCTGCTCAGCTTCCTTCATATCCCCTACCTTGTTATCACTGATATTGATTCCGTAGTACCCACTGGCTACCCCAGCGCCTGTCGTGCCGATCTGGCTGGAGCAAGGACCTCTAATGCATCTCTGAAAAAACTTTGCGGGCAGACCACAATCGCTAATTTGATGGCATTGACCTCTGCCGAGAAACAACACACCGATAAGGATCGTTGTATCGCCTTTCAGACGGATGTTTTGGTTGAGGACGATAATGCCAGCGCGATGTTACGCCCGCGTACTTTGGAAGAGGCAATTGTTTACGAGAATTTTGGGCTACTTCGTTCTGGTGTTTTATCTATTGGCACTGCTGTCCGCGAATCTCTCAGCGACGCTTATCAGGATGTTTACAATAGGGTTCGGTCGGATAATTTCAAAAAAACCGATTTTGCAATGGACATCTTGGCTTGCACTGAGGAATGGATCGTCCCTGAATATATTGCCGAAGGATTGAGTTGGCTTGAGTCGCGTTTATTGCCCCCACTACCAGTGGCGGTGGAAATTGAAGTCCCTATTGTAGCGGGAGAATAGCATGGGAACATGGATAGAAAGCGACGCGGATATTCAAGTCCGAGAATGCATAGATGGTCATCGTAGCTTTGCGATGATCGCCGGTGCGGGGGCAGGTAAGACTAGCTCGCTCGTTGATGCTCTTAGCCGGGTTCGGGACAACGAGGGACATTTCCTTAGAAAACACGGTCAACGTATTGCCTGTATTACCTTTACCAAGCGTGCTGTTGAGGTCATAAAGGGGAGGCTGGGGTTTGATGAGCTATACCGGATTTCAACTCTGCATGGATTTTTGTGGGAACAGATAAGTCGTTTTCACGAAAATATTAAGCAAGCGCTTTGCGAGAGTAGGATTCCAAAGCTTATAGAAAAAGCTAGAGAAGATGATAACGGTAGAAACAGTAAAAAGGCACTAAATGCCCGTGCGAAAATTGAACGATTGACAGAGGATCTGGAACATCTTCACTCAGTCAAACATTTTGACTATGCCGACACGAGCTTCAGCGATTACAGAAAAGGGCAGATCGGCCACGATGACGTCATTGAGATTGCAAGCTACTTACTTGCAAATAATGAAACTCTCAGGCGGATCATTGGTTTACGTTTTCCTTACATCTTCGTCGACGAAGCACAGGATACATTTGAGGGGATTATTTCGGGTCTTAATCTCGTCAGTTCGGGTGCCGAACTTCCTTTGATCGGTTACTTTGGTGACCCTTGGCAACAAATTTATGACAGGAGTGCAGGTGATTTTGCACCACCTGACAATGGTGAAGTCATAAAGAAAACTGAAAATTTCCGATGTTCCCAGAGTGTCATCCGGCTTCTCAATGCTTATCGCAGGGATGTTGAACAGTATGCAGCTGGTGAAAATGCCGCATGTGAAGGTAGCGTCGAATTTTTGCTGATCAAAGCGGAAGAACCATCGGAGCCACGCAGGCGCTATTCAGAAGACCAGATTGAGCGGGCACTGGCTCGTATGGATGCTGCAGTCGAAGAGTGGGGCTGGACAGCACGCAACGATGTAATGAAGCTCTTTCTGGCGCGTCAAATGATCGCGCGTCGGCTTGGTTTTGCTGACCTCAACCGCCTTTTCACAGGTGATTATGCGTCGTCCCGTGCTCAGGATGCTTTTGAGGAAGGTGCCCACTTTCTTCTCAAACCATTTCTTTCGACTATTTGCCCTCTTATCAATGCTCAAGGTCGGGGTGATGAACGAAGTATTATCAATTTGCTTCGCCGAGATAGCCCAGCTTTCGCGATCGATGGATTAAATGCGGAAAAATCACTGAAATTGATGATCGAGACTTCGAAGGCTTTACTTGGACAATTGAAGATTTTGTGGGATACGGAGACGATCGGAGTGATCCTTCGTTTTTGTATCGAGAAGCAGATTATCCAGCCTTCCGAAAGACTGAGTGAGCATCTCAATCGTGCCCCTAGGGCTGAATTGTTCGATCAGGAACTTCACAATCTTGACAAAGGTGACTGGCTCGCAGATTCGCTGTTCAGAATGACGCCTGAGACTGTCTCCCGTTATGCTGATTTTCTTAATAACAATACCGCCTATAGTACTCAGCATGGTGTTAAGGGCGAGGAGTATCCAAAAGTATTGGTCGTCTATGACGATGTCGAAGCCGCATGGAATCAATACAGCTTTAGTAAGACTCTAACGCCGCTCACTGCTGGCGAGCCATCTGAGCGGCAACGTTCTGTAACTCAGAAACTCGCGTATGTCTCATTCTCCCGTGCAGAAGAGGATCTGCGAATTGTACTCTTCACTGCTGACCCAGAGGGAGCACGAGATGAACTCATTGAAAGTAAGCTATTAGCACCTGATCAAATCCGAATCATGGCCTGAGCGTTGTTATTGCCTTTTGATTGACTAAATGGTGCTAAGGCCGAGACCAATCTCCGAGCCTGAATGGAGGCGTCAAGTAGGGTAATGTAATAGATGTCATCATCTGGCTCATGTAGAATGACATCATGGTGCTTTGAATGGTATTCAATATTTTATTTAAGTAATTGATTTTAATTGTTAATTTATTTTAATCTGCAATCGAGTGGGAATAAGCCTGAGTCTGAAATAGCGTTGTGCTAAACAGCAAAAAAACCGCGTAACTGCGGTTTTTTTATGTCTGATTACGTGATTGTGTGACTGATATTTTTAATTATTGTGAGTATAGGGAATAAGTCGAACACCTGCGGCTCTGGTGATTTCTGTCAGTGTCGTCAGCGTTGGGTTACCATTTTCAGACAGCGTTCTGTATAGCTGTTGGCGAGACAGTCCCGATTTTTTGGCTATTTCTCCTACTCCGCCACGCGCTTCAACGACACGGCGTAACGCTGTCAGGAATGCAGCGATGCCACCTTCCTCATAAATATCTTCTAATGCTGTCTGGAGATATATTTCAGCGTACTCAGGATTTTCTCGTAGCTCCGCAACCATTGCATCATCGTGGCTAATGGCTTTTTCGAATTTAGTGGATTGGGTGATGATTGCCATGATGTTACCTCTTTTGATAATCCCGCCAGTATTGACTTTTTTATATAACTAGTTATTTTTTATTATTTTTTCTTTTTGTCGATTTCGAGTAAGAGGCTTTACTACTACTGTCCTAATAACGTTTTGCGGCGTACAAAATGGTCTCCTTGTAAGTTTTCAATCCATTGGGTTTGTAACTTAAAAACGACAACGTTGCAAAGTCGTTTCATTGGATTGGTGTTTCGGGATTAGACAGATTTAAGTGGTGACAAATTATCCAACCACAAACGGTGGCGCAATCTTTTTCTGTACGGTAAAATTACGTACAAAAGGAGGTCGCTATGACTACTACTGCTCGTTTAGATCTTCGGTTGAATGCTCACGATAAAGAACGCATCACTAAGGCTGCCGCATTACGTGGTATAGCTGTTTCTGCATTTGTGCGTGATGCGGTGTTGCGTGAAGCGGATACCGCCATTGCTGCAGATACCGTTGTTACGCTTTCTGAGCAAGAATCTCGCCGCTTTTTGGCTACGTTGAATCAGCCGTTTTTGCCTAATGATCGTTTGCATAAAGCGATGGAAGAGGCTGCCAATTTGATGAAACGCTAACCTATGGCTCTGATATTTTCATTGCTGGACGGTCGCCGCCATGACCGTTCAAGTTTTGCTTGTGGTGTTTTGGCTCTGGATGATTATCTACAAAAGCGAGCCTCGCAACATCAGCGCGATGGAATCGCTACGACGCATATCTTGCTCGATGAGTCACAGCCTGCCTGTATTCTGGGCTACTGCTCATTGTCCGCAGCACACTTATATTTGCACGAGCTCAGTGAAAATGACCGTAAGCGACTGCCTGGATATCCGGTGCCTGCTATGCGTATGGGGCGTTTGGCGGTATCGACTGCTGAGCAGAAGAAAGGTTACGGACAACTTTTGCTTGGACATGCTGTGAATATGGCGTTATCTGTGCGTAATACGATGGGTGTGCGAGTGCTGATTGTTGATGCGAAAGATGCACGGGCTGCTGCGTTTTATGAGGAATACGGTTTCCGACAAACAGCTAGCGAAGCGTTGACGCTGTATCTACCAATATCGAACAGCTAGGTAAGCGCAATGATACCCATGTTGTGTTAAGTGACCCATACTGCTTTACTTCCTTATATATGCAGATCTGCCTGCGGGAATTTTCACCCCACGCTTCCCCTAAAACGCGATAGCGCTTTAGAGAGTCATAAGCTAGCGCCTTAAAGATGTGACTCATCGTCCGTGGTCTTGCTCATCACAAAACGCGATCCTATCCACACGGAAATCAAAATGGTTTTTGATAGGTGGAGGGAAATGGAATGAATCACACTGACTGGCACCCGGCGGATATCATCGCGGGATTGCGGAAGAAAGGGACAACGCTGGCGGCAGTTTCCAGAGCAGCGGGGCTGGCGTCATCCACACTGGCGAATGCGCTTACCAGACACTGGCCGAAAGGCGAACGGCTGATTGCCGAAGCGATGGGGAAAAGGCCGGAAGAGATTTGGCCGTCGCGTTATTCAGACGTGAAATGAGGACAGGGAGTAGGAGACATAAACGAGAAAGCGCCATAGTTTACTGGCGCTTTGTTTATATGGTTCTGCCGGACGGCAGAGTCATGCAGATATCATTGCTATGAGCATTCGTACATGCTGTAGCCACGTTGGCGAATGCGCTGAAAGGCTAAATAGCCCAGCGCTCTGGGCTATCAGTTTGGGGAATCGAGCACTTATCGTGAGTGTTAACGCTTTTCCTGTTGCTTCAAAATCCCCGCCTTAAGGACATCCACCTCCTCGCCGTTAATCGTGGCGGTCGCGGAGGTGACCTGAAATTCCAGATCGCTGAATTGGCAAAAATCGGGTTTGTACTGTGGGAGCAGAGTCGATTCCTGGGAAAAAATAAATTTTTCTCCAATCATTCCGGCATCAAGGCTACTCAACCCAAAAGGTGGGAAAGCGAGCGTCTGTTCGGCTGACGCGCCGTCACTGTTTTTGAGTTGTAGCGTGGCGCGAAAATTGGCGACTTCGCCTAATTTATTCGTATTGATAGAGAAATTAAGCTCGCATTTATAGGGGTTATTATCTCCACCGAATGGGCTCGATTCATGTTTTAACGTTAAGAGTGGTAAGACGTCGCGCGTTGCTTTTCTCTCGCGCTTATCTTTTTCACATAGGCGAAAATAATGGCTATCTGCATTTCCTTCGTATTTTTTTGCTTGATGACAATCCACATCAACGTACTGTCCGCTGTAATACATTTGGGACAAATATCTGTTGGCACTGGTCACGTCATTTTTATAGGCCTGCTCAAATAATACATAGGCCTTACGGTAGTCGCCCTTGATGAGTACGCCGTCGTAATACATTTTCCCCAGATTCATCAGTGCGTTGTCATTGCCTTGTTTTGCTGACAGTTCATACCATTTTTCAGCTTCTGCTCCATCCGCATAAATACCCCAGCGTCCTTTTTCGTATACCGACCCAAGAATATTTTGGGCTTCTGGCTGACCACCTTCGGCAGCGATACGGAACCATTTAAGGGCTTCAATATTCTCATTTTTGATACCGGCATAGCCAAAATTATAGAAATAACCGACCAGGAAATTCATTTCTGGATCGCCATCTTTTGCCCAAAATGTTGCCAGCCGTAGAACATCCCGCTTGCTAAAGCCGATACGGGTAAAGAAACGTTGTGTCTCTTCATCGCCGCTGGTGAGGTATCTTTTGGCGGTATAAATTAATCTGGAACGCTGTGATATATCGCTATCGCTATCGATATTGGCTTTTGCGCTATACAGGTAATCGATGACGTTTTCTATTACATCAGGTGGTATTTTGAGATCGGCGCGATGCATTTTGTCTGCGAACTGTTTGGCGCGTGCTTTATCCTGCGCGACACCTTTGCCATATTGATAAAAATACCAGACGTTGTAGCAGCCAAAATTGCCATCTACTTCACAGGCCTGCTGATAATACTGGCGCGCTTGCGTGGTATTTTGCGGGGCGGTGATGCCGTATTCATAGATGAACCCCAGCGTACTCAATGCCTGTGGGTCGTTGTCTTTCGCTAATGTCGTCAACGCGGCTAACGCAGTAGCATCCTGCTGCGTGAGACGTTCGTAGAGCGTATCTACGTTGTCATTTGCCTGACTGATGGATGCCGCCGACAGGCCGATCAGCGTGGTAATAACGGTTTTCCTTATCATCGATTTTATTTCCTTACTCCATTCCCTGAGTGAATAGCACTGTGTAGCAAAGGTGTCGATCAAGGCCGTGGTTTACCGTCAGTCGTGTCTTTCACAACTATCGCCTTAACCCCCATTCTCATTATCCAACGCGCGCGGTGTATTATTCCTCAACAGCGCCCATTTTCTGAATTGGGTCGGTGTCATCTCCATCTGCTGGGAAAAGGCGCGTCTGAAAGCGGTGTCTTCACTGTAACCGCATTCTGCGGCGACCTGCTTGATATTGGTCATCGGGTTTTCAAGCAGCAGGCAGGCCATTTCTATCCTGACGCGGGTAATAAAGTTTTTCGGGCTTTCCGCCGTGAGTTCTTTGAGCTTGCGGTAGAGCGTCCGGTCGCTGAAATTCAGGGCGCTGGCTAATTCTTCTGCGGTGATGGCCGGATTTTCGTAGCGGATGAGCTGTTCGGCGCGCAGCAGCAGAGGGTGTACGGTGTTAATGAACCCCTGTGGGGCATAAATACGTTGGGAGATCGGCTGGCTGTCCGCTACCGCGATATCTGCTGCCAATTTGGCGATCTTTGGCCCGCCACTGCGGCGAATAATATGCAGGGCAAGTTCCACCCAGGATAATGGCCCACCGGTGGTAATGATGCCATCTTGTTCTTCCAGCGCTTTGCCCCACACCGGTTTTGCCTTCGGGTATTTCTGCTTGAAGATGTGGTAGAGCCACCATGTTGTGGTGCAAAAGCGACCATCCAGCAGCCCGGCTTCGGCCAGAATAAAGCCCCCCGCACAGGCACCACCTATCAGCGAGCCCTGTCGATATTGCTCCCTGAGCCAAATAGCTGATTCACTAACGGATGACGTTGCCATCGGTAATTTATCGGGCCCGAGCATCATCCCGGTCGCCAGCACGACATCCGATTTACCCATCGCATCAAATGAGCTGTCGACGTGAATCAGCCTGCCCTGAGCATCACGCACTGGCTTGCCGTCTGCACTGACGATGGATGTTTCAAAAGAGAGTGGTGAGGCGGAGGATGCACTTTCTGGCTGGGTAATCAGCGCCTGATTGACCATCCAGAAGATATCGGAAAGCCCGGAGATGGCCGACTGCATACTGCCCGGCAGCGCCAGAATGGCGATGTGCATAGTGACCTTTCCTGTTAGATAGAATTTGGCGAATTTTGCATGAACTATGTCAAGTTAGCCATCTTACCGCAAGCATCAACCACGATTAAAATTCAACCATTCGCTGCCCCGAGCCTGATGAAACGTGTTGGAGAGGCAGGCAGTCGTATCACTCTTTCAGAGGAAAGCGTATGACGCATTACCGTATTAACTGGCTCGGCCATCTGGCTATCGCGTTAGGTCTGGTGCTGTCTGCCAGCGTTCACAACGTTGCGGAGGCAGCAAAAATTAACAATATCGTTTTAGTCCACGGTGCCTTTGCCGACGGTTCGAGCTGGTCTGCCGTTACGTCTCGTCTGCAAGCGCTGGGATACCACGTGACGGCGGTGCAAAACCCGCTGACCTCTTTAGCGGATGACGTTGAAGCGACGGATCGCGTGCTGCAAAGACAGCAGGGCGATGTGCTGCTGGTAGGGCATTCGTGGGGCGGGGCCGTCGTGACGCAGGCCGGCAATGATCCCAGGGTTCGCGGCATCGTCTATTTGTCGGCGCTGGTGCCAGACAGTGGGGAGTCCGCCTCTGACTTATTGCAGCGCCTGAAAGCGCCGATGGAAGGCATGTCCCCTGATGCCAATGGCCTGATTTGGTTGGATAACCCCGAACAGTATCGTGAGGTGATGGCGGGGGATGTGTCCCCGGAAAAAGCGCAGGTGCTGGCTGCGGTGCAGCAGCCGATGGCGGCAAAAGCGTTTGGCGATCGCGTTCAGAAAGCGGCGTGGAAAGCTAAACCGACCTGGTATTTGCTGACGGAGAATGACAAGGCATTAAATCCATCCATTCAGAAAGACATCGCGAGCCATATCGGCGCAAAGACGCGCGCTATTGCCTCCAGCCATATGTCTCTGGTATCGCACCCGGAAGTCGTCGCGGATTTTATTGATAGCGCGGCTAAAGCCGTTAAATAAGTGAGCTTTAAAACGCAATGTAGGAGAAGTTATTGTGAACATTTTACATATAGACTCCAGTATTCTTGAGAACGGTTCCGTTTCCCGACAGATTTCTGCTGACGTGGTGAATGAGTTAGTCAAACAACATCCTGATGCCGTCGTTTCTTATCGGGATGTGGTTAAAGATGAAATTCGTCATTTAACTGCGCCGATTGCCGCCGGTTTCCGCCAACAAATAGCGTCCTCTTCAGCGGATGACGCCACGCTGCGGGAGCACCAATTATCTGAAACGCTGGTCGCGGAATTTCTGGCGAATGACGTGATTGTTATTGGTGCGCCGATGTATAACTTTTCCGTCTCGAGCCAGTTGAAATCGTGGTTGGATCGGCTTGCACAGGCTGGCAAGACCTTTAAATATACGGAAAAAGGTCCGGTGGGGATGTCTGGTGGCAGAGCGGTTATTGTGGTTTCTTCTCGCGGTGGTTTTTATACCGCTCCGCCTTTTTTAGATATGGATTTTCAGGAACGTTATCTTCAGGGCTTTTTCCGCTTTCTTGGTATTCGCGATGTTCATTTCGTCCGCGCGGAAGGGGCTTCAAAAGGGGATGAAATCAAGAATCGTGAAATTCACAATGCGAAATCCTCTATCCATTCCGTTATTGCATCTATATAGCCTAAATAATTATTGAGGTGGACATTATGCTCTATGCCATTACGCTGTATTACACCAGCCCGAAAGATGAACTTGAAAAGAGTATTGACGCACACAAAAAATGGCTGGCTGATCATATAAAAAAGGGAAATGTTATTTTTGCAGGCCCGCTGGATGATGGCACAGGTGGGTTTATTTTAGCCTACGGGTTAGATAGCGCTGATATGGAAGACATTCTGACGGACGATCCGTTCATCAATCTGGGATTAGTCAAAACAGAGATAAAAGTAATCGAACCAGGAATTTGTTCGAGCCATTTCTATGCAGAATGGGCAGGGAATGCGAAGGCATTGTAGTGTTGTAATTCTAGTTGTAATCCAGCTATTTTACTCTTGCACTAAAATGTAATAGAGGCGATCAATCCTTCTTGACATGATGTGCAGATAAATAAAAAAGCCGCTAAAATAGCGGCTTAAAAGTATAGATTAATGATTATGGGTGCTGATAAGCGAGTTTATAATTCCCCGCGGCCATTGTACGGAATGTGATGCTATCCTTATTCCAGCGAATTTCTACTTCTGCTGGCGTTTGCAATTTCCAGGATGACGCGTTATTGACATTTAATGTCAATTTATCGATGGAAGAAACATCGATTGTTGGATCGGTGATATCCAACGCAAAGGCAAATGCGATATGGTCTGGGACATTATCATTTGAAGCAAAAAGCTGTCCCCATTGTGCCGTTGTGACTGCATTTAAAGCGGTTGGTGTCATGCCATTCTGAATCAATGCGGTTGCCCCCGTGGTGTCGGCAGACAGCGCACCAATAGATTGCCATGTTGTGCCATCCCAGGTGAACCAATCGTTCAGATCGCGTGAGACCGCAACGCGAACTTTGCCCGCATTAGTTTGTGCCGCTGTTAATGTTGCTGAGTTAATTTTTTGCCATGCGCTGGCATACATCAGCCCTTTAGGTAACACGATTTGTGGGAAAGGAACATATGTCGTTTTTACCTTCATTTTTTCATTTGAAACAATTTTGACTGGTGCGACCAACGCTGCCCCAGACGTCGGGAATTTATCCAGACTGGAAACACCATACTGTTCAATTTTTTCTTTGGTTAATTCCCCCGGGATTGCTGATAAGGCCCCATTAGTGACGCCATAATATGTATTATTTGAGTGAATCACGAACCGACTAATCGGTGAAAATAGGTTTAGCTCGGCCAGCGTAGTAAATGGCTGGTTTCCGTTTTTGGCAGTAATCAGTAGCCGATAGCTTTTATATGTGACGACGTTGCCAAGCTGATAATTTCTTTTGCTTCCAGGATTATTGTCTGCGCTGTCTGTTACTTCGTGTAGGGTGTCCCACGTGCTGCCATTATCATTGCTTCCCTGAAACTTCCAGGATTTAGGGTTGCCTAATTCGTTTCTTGAGCGGTTAACCATCTGATAGCTGAAAACCGATTTGCCTTCTGGGAGATCGATCCGCAGCCAGTGCGGGTTAGCTACGGATGGTTGCCATTGATTATCGGTACTCCAGCAATCCGGCCATTCTCCGATATTGTCTTTTCCATCGAAAGCCACATAAGGGTGAAACGCTGCACTAGAGATCGCAAAATTAGAGGCGCTTGCGACATAACCGACAGGTGCAGTATCTGATGTCATGGCCGGAACAATAGAGATGCCAGTTTCTGGGATGAGCGAAAGTAATTTCCCATCAGCTTTTATTTCAGCACTGTGGAACGTGCCATCTTGTTGTAATTCGTACGTATCACCAATAAAGGGGGTCACCGTACCATTAAATTTTACCGCATTTGTGCTGTTATAGTTAAGTTTGCTGGTGCTATCAAAATCATCAACCAGATAGGTTTGATTGCTGGCACCCGCTTCTTCTTTCAGTGCATAAGCGTCATACGCATAGGATGCCTGAGAGCTAATATTGAATAAATGATTTTCACCTGCCACTGCGCCAGCCTTATCAACAACGGTATATCCTCCGCTGCCATTACCAGAACCATTGCTGACCGTTGCGCTAATCACCGTTTTGCCATTAGAGGCATTGCGACTTAACGTTACGCCATTTCCGGCTTCAAGTGAGTCGGCAATTAGCTGCTTGGTTTTCTGCGTATAGTCTGTGATATCTGAGGTTGTGTGGGTATGTACGGTGGCCGCTGCACCCATTTGGGCGAGAGTCGGTGAAAAATCTCCGCTGCCGAGTAACGATTGTCCAAAAAGTGTCCGAATGTTAGTGCCAGAAATTAATGCGGATTGTTTTGCATTCCAGACGGCTTTTTCATCTGGAGTGACAAACTTTCTTGTTGCCGTCTCTGTGATGTCGTCCGCTGTGTAATCGCCTGACTGTGCGGTTACAATACCCGTCCGCCCGAATACAGAGGAAACGCCGGAGATACTTGGATTCGGTTCGCACTGGCTACTTGTATTGCAGCAAGTATGGTGATCAACGTTAACCGGTGGACGAACGGTGCAGGTTGATTTTCCTGTAGTGTCACATACATTAATTTCGATATTGAAGTTTTTCATGAATTTTATTACTCCGTTGGTTTATTTCGTGATAATTATCCTTTATCCAATGAAGGGGGTATTTAAAAGTATTTTACTAATTGTTTTATTAGAGGTAAGGAGTAGGTTTTATGAAATAATTAAAGCGCCATAGCTTACTGGCGCTTTAACATCATTGTGGAATAAAAATAATCTCGTAAAGAATCTTATTATTTACAGCCCGGCAAA
>NZ_JBBBQR010000031.1:0-8408 GCF_037136835.1 Pectobacterium sp. 1950-15
ATACATTATGCGAACCAATGGATAAACAGGCGGGAATTGACCATCCTACTGAGCAAATCCCCACATCCGTAAAACGCTTTTTTGCCTATAATGCGCTGAACGACACGATGAGCATAAACCATGACGACTGCAACTCTACAAACTGAACAGGAATATCTAGCGGCACTATCAGAAGTTGAACCGCTGTTCGACCTCGACCTGCCTGTAGGTTCTGTTGAAGAAAACCGATTTCTATCGCTGTGCACAGCCATTCATGAATACGAGAAAATACATTTTCCTGAGTGCTACAAAAATCAGCTCAGCTAATCTAGTTCACCGCACCGCAGCTAGAATCTAAGAACTGCGCGATGCGCAGAAGGCAGAATCTGGGGTTTATGGATGGTCAACCCCTTGAATAACAAATGGCGCTGACATAGCATTATCAGGCTGACTTAGATCGCTAGATTTTTACCGTACTGAATCGCTACGCAGTACTTGAAGGCTGCTAACCTTCACCATTTTATAATCGAAAAAGCCACTCATCATAAGTGGCTTTTTTGTTTCTCGTCGCTGATACGTTCTCTTGTCTCCGACCATCAGCCTCTTCAATCGCTGTTTAAGCCGTCACAGATAAAACCCGCTTGGCAGGAAGCGCGTTGCGCGGGTTCCTAGCTATTCTGGTAGCTCTCTCTGGTATCGGCGGTTTTAGCATGTTGGCCTATTTTAATAGCAACATGCCGCCTTCCATGCGCGATGCGCATCAAAGACCCTGTGAAGCGCTCCATGCATCATACTGCGATTGTATCCCCAACCACATTTCAGCGCTGACATGCAGAGCCATTTCTAACTGTGCAGCAATGTCTGGCGTGATCTTCATATCGCCACTCAGGAGCTTTTCTACTATGTCCTGCGGCAAATTAAGCTGCTTTGCTGCCTCTGTAGCGGAATTATGCCCAAGATATTCCTGTAACACGTCAGCAGGATGCGATGGATTATGCATAACGTTATAAGCCTCAGATTGCATCATATTGATTAATAGTAACTTTTAAGTTAGTGAGCAACATAAATCTTGCGCATGCGCAAGAAATTGACGGTTCCGGTTAGCGAGCTTACCTCCTCGCAAGCTGCGGGGGTAAGCACGCTAACGCTTCACCTTCTTGGCTTGCAGAACAACCACAATATCTGTCTTGCTCTGTTCCGATCCTTTGGTGCTGAACACTGACGGTAAAAATGACAAACCCGTATTCTGGTCAGTCGATTTATTATCAGCCAAACCGCCAATCAAAATAATATCGCCATCGTTAACCGAAACCGATGTTTGAATATTACGCTTCATCAGTGTTGGTGAGTTATTCACCCCGGTATCGGTCTTGGCGAAACTGGACAGTTCCTGGCTAATTGTCAGGTCGATAATCTGAGCTCGCACCTCGGGAAAAACGTTGAAAATGACACCACTGGAGCGGTATTCGACGGACTGCACCGCGTTTTGCCCCTGAAACGTCACATTGCTGATCACCGGCACATCAGAGCCAACCGAAAAGCTGGCCGTGCTGCCGGAACGCGCTCTGAGAGATGGCGAACTGACAACCCGAAACCGACTGTCCGTGTTGAATAATTCATATAACGCATTGAGATTGCCGGAAGAAAACTTAACAAAGTTATCCATGCTGGCGTTGCTGCCAGATGATCCTATCTGGATCGAAAAACGCTGATTCAACAGTTTAGCCGCGATCGCCAAACCGGAGCCGTTACGCTCTGTGGTCTGGACTTCATAGACATAACCGCCGACATAAATTTCATCACTGGGAATATCAACTGATGGTATAACCTGTTGTAACCGTTGAATATCTTCTGATGTACCGTAAAAAACCAATACATCACCCGGCGTAGACACATTAAATCCATTTTGCACTGTCAGCGCGTTGTTAACGGTACCAGCCCGGTTATCTGACACGCCAAATTTACCCTCTGGAACAATGCTGGCCAGCACCGATGCCAGATAAGCAACACTGCGGTATTTTGGTTGATAAACGTAGGAATTTTTTGGCGTTTTCTTCTCAATCACAGGCAAATTATAGATGTAATCGACCCCATTTTTTGAAGATACGCCGATATTCATATTTTGGAGATAACGTGTGAAAAAGTCCCGTGCATCCTGATCTTCCGTGATATGAAACGACACCAAGCGGCTATCGGTAATGACTTCCGGGGCCAGCATGAATGGCCGCTTAAATACCTGCGAATAAATGAAATTGACAGATTTGGGCAACGATACGCCATCTAATTGAAAATCAACGCCTTTTGCAAATACACTCGGTGTGATAAAAAGCATGAATAACAATGACTTATTCATTTTACACTCCCGCTAAAATAGGTCACTCGTTCGTTATCTATCAACGCATACATCATCATCCCCTGCCCTATAAAAACCTCTTTGCCAATCAGGCGGAAAGCTCCATTGCTGTCGGAAATAATGACGAAATCGGCACCATGATCTTTTAAAGTGCCGGAAATTTTCCACGTTCTGGATAACGGTAATACCGCAACTGGTGGTGATGATGGCGCTACAGAAGGTAATGGTGCTGCTGGCTCTGTCTTTTGTGCATGCACAATATTTTGGCTGCTTGTCTGCCCTCGATTAAGAAAAGAAGAAATAAAGTAAGTAGCAACCGCGAAAGATATAATAGAAAAAAGAAACATAATCCATAATTTGGCCTGACGAAATATATTCTGCCTTTTATCGACACGTGTTTCTTTAGCGTTCCTTTCATCATGCGAATGAAACAAGGGAAAATATTTCGGGTTGTACTTTTCCTGATAACTGGATGTTAGCGATTTTTTATATGTTTTTGCCCCCATGTAAATATCAACGCGATACCGTTTAGCCAATCCTAACGCGAGGTGTTTTTGCATCCGGTATGTGGTTTCAATACGTGATTTTATAAAACGGCAAATCGACCCTAAATCCTGTGAGATAATGACGATGTCACAGGTAAACCCACTTTCTTTATCAGCGAAATGGCGATGTTCGGCAAAAAATGAACGATGCCCGGTCAGCAGCATTTTATCCGTTTCCCAGAAACGCCATGCTTCATCAATGCAGATTAAATCTCCCGGTTTACAAAATGTTTCTCCAGAGCCTTTGTAAGGTAAAAAACTTTCCTTATTTACATCATCATCAGAGACAGGAATAACTATGCCGGGTGTAATGTCTTTTAATTTTTCATCGTTAAGAATGAAGTCCATAAATTTTTCATGCGTTACACCTTCAATGTTTGTCACAATACGACGACCATTCAAAAATGCAGGCAGTATGACCGAGCGAACGACTTCATATGTTTTCCCCGAACCGAGGATTCCAATATACGCGGTAATCGACATAATTTAGCCTATCAGCGGAATACGACGAATAATAAACCGGGTCAGCCAGGCCGAAAGCACAATTTTAATCCCATACGGTAACATCATCAGATTGGCGAAATACCAGACTGAATCAGGAAATTGCGCAAAGACTTCCCGAATATCTGTATCAACGGGTAATCGCTCCTGAAGAACGGGAATAGCTTCAGAAACGAAAAGATAAATTGCAGTGAAAAAGACAAACTTGATAACGATACTTTTAAACAGCCAAATAAGGACGGAGTTCAATGCTGAAATAAGAATACCAAACATAATTTTACCTATGCACTTAATATGACTCGCAAAGCGGCAAGCGACCAGAGAATAGAAGCAAAAAGTTGTATTAATGTTCGAAATTTCTCAAGTAAAGTACAATGTGCATCTACTGTGAAATTTCGGTTATTCCATTCAAAGGAATACGTTGGGCATTGTGCAGCCCTGACGGGAATGTCGTAATTTTGTAAAAATGGCATTAGGGAAAATACCGGTACCAATATATCCCGTCCGGTAGGTATGTTTGACAATTCTGGTGGTGATATTTTAGGGTCTGTGCCTATGACCGTGTTATCACCAGATGAAGGAACAGATTCAGCAGGTAGTTCACCAGTAAAAGTGGCATCTGGTTGAATAAAATCCCCCACGGTCGGTTTACTCGATGATGCTGCGGATACGTCTGCGGCGGTAATAGGATCGCTAGCTGGATACGTTTGCGGTGAGGCGGATTGCCAAATCTTATTCGCTATTTCAGCCGTCACTTCTGGGGCCAATGGTGTATCAAGTTCTGTTTGGGAAATACCATCAATTGCTTGCTGTATAGGCAATGATGTCACTGTGTACTGGTCTGTTGATGGTGAATAGTTTTCCTGACAGGAAGCAATCGCTTTAGATTTGGATGAATTGCTACAATTAACAAGGCTAGCGCTTCCTGTTTGCCACACATTTTTTTTATCAGCGTCTCTGTAAATCACCACAGTTCTTAAATCTTCACGAGTGCTATCACGTTCATAGGAACGAATTTCATACGCTTTACAGTAGTCGCTATTAAGCGAACATATATTAGTTAATACCTCAGCCAGAGTGGAGCCATCATTGGCACGATAAACCCAATAAAAACCTTTGATTCCTAGTTCTTTTGACGGGTCGTAGACCTTCACTTGCACGGTAGATTCATCAATAAAAAGCCATGCTATTGCCCCAGAAGCGGCCAAAGCAATCAGCTTACCACGGCCAACCAGAGCGCCGCGCAGCATGGTGCTCATCCACGAACGACCAGTAACCGTCCCCAGTCGCAACACGGATGATGATTGTGCTATGGAAGCAGATGATTTACTGATATCAGACAACGTACTATAAAAACGTGGGTCATTAACAGAGAAGCCGCGCGAGATGAGTTTACTTTTAACGGCATCGTTAATAACCGTGGTGACATGACTGGCTGAATAAGCGAATACGGATGGCGATAATAACAGTGAGGCAATTAACAAAGGGATCTTCATATCATTCACCATTTGAAAGAATATCAGGTGTGATTAAATAGCTTTATAAAAAAGATGAGGTGATTAGTAATTAACCTTTAAATCCAACAATCACAGCCCAAGCAGACAACAGCCCCCAAGCAAAAACCACGATAAGAATATTATCATTCATATATAACCTCACACATGCATAAAGGGGGATATGACTCCCCCATTTTTTTGTGCATGCACAAATCAGACACCGCGAACCATTGAACGAATGTGTCGAATACCTGCAACGGCCAACGCAATACCGATAGCTCCGGCAGCGATAGACATTAAAACGGCAACCACGCTGGAAAAATCAATATTTGCCACTAAAGGCGAGAAATCGATAGCACCGGGTGTTGTTTCAGCAGCACTAACAGATTGCACTGTAACAATTGCCGGAATGACCAATGCACTAACAGCAATACGTTTAATTTTCATAATTCACCTATGTGTTTTTAACAGCACGAACAATAATTCCGAGTGTATAAGATACTAACCATAAACTCAGAATTGAGGAAAATCCGACACCCCATACTTGGGCTAAATAGACATAATCCAGTTGGGCGATATTTTCTGAAATTGTTAATGTTATCTTGCTACATACTGCTGAGGGATCACAAATGGAGCCTTGAATGTCTGTCATTTTTTCTCTTCGGGGATCAATACGATACGCCCTATTTGAAGTTGATTATAAGAGCCAACCCGAAACGATGACGAATGTAACGTATAGAAACCTGCCTGATAAGGTAGTTGTCCTTCTTCGAGGTTTATTTTAATTAGTTCGGGATAATCCCCGCCTAACCAAGCATACCCCAATTGCTCAAACATTTTATATTCTTTCCCGGTTTTGGCTGACACACCAGAACGGGAATCAAATGTTACCTGAGACGGTTTTATTTCAACTCTGATCATTTATCATTCTCCATTATATATATTATTTAAGCAACACGTAAAAAATTAGATTTTCGATACCATTCAGGAATTGGACAATCGGATACAACGACTTCTCTTTTATTACGTACAAATACCGGGCTAAATTTTGAAATATTACAGCGTTGAGCAATATCAATGCCTATCTTGCGTAATCTGGCTCGATGCGTTTGAACCTGTTTTTTTTCAAAGTTAAAACTATGACCGTGCATCCATTGGATGGCATACATAGCGGTAGTATTGGCTGAGCGGGTGCTATCAACAACGCCCTGACGGATTAAATATTCGCTAATAGTATCAAAGTCCATAGACGTCACCATTAATGATTTATCAAGATGTATAAACGCATCATGTATCGTGGTCAGAATTGAATAGTCAGTGAGTCCCCAAAACAACAACCCATACTTCTGCATATACCTTGGTTTCAGTTTTTGTTCAAAACGAACAACGCCATTTTCTTCACAATAATCAATGACGCGCTGTAAATAACGCACTTCATCAGAGTTTTTACCAAATCTGTTTTCAATCTTACTTAAAGCATGTAGCTTCAATTCGTTTGTCTTGTTATATACCGTGGGGTAAATTAATGAGCGATTGCCCTTTTTTGATAACCAGTCAACAGATTTACCGTTGCTGTGTAATCTTGGGATACTATTTCGATAAGGTAATGTCGATAATCCAGAAATATAGTCATCTTCATTCCCCTTCCCTACCGCACGATTTGTTGTTAAATGAATTTCCCTGATGCAAGCGCCGTCAGTTACCAGCCCTGCTCGTTCATTTTCTTTCGCCTGACGAGGCCAAATTTTTGTGCATTTAGTGAATGCAGGCAGCCCCAATTCAGCAAGGATGGTGTTATAAACCTGTACACAGGCATCAATGGTCTGAATACCAAAGAGATTTTCTACACGATTCCAACGTGAAGGATTACCCGACATTTTCAGTACAGAGCCTCTCATCGTAATAGACACCTGATCGCAAAATGATCCTTTATGCTGAAAAACCGGTTGGCAAAGTTCACTGGCTTCCCCTGTGTCGACATGGATTCGCAGATAAGCGACATCGCTCAGAATGGGTAACTGATACCCAAAATCCTGTTCGATAGTCAGCCAGTCGAAGAACATCTGCGTTCCTTTTATATGCATGCATACACTTATGCGATTAAAAAAATGTACCACCTGTCATGCATGTATGCAAGCATAACGTTACGAGCGCATAACTGTTTAACTATAATGCTCTGAGACAACAGATGAGGTATGTATGACCACACCCAAAAGAACAACGATGGCCATCGTGGCAGAGCGCAAATTAAAGCTAGAAAGGATGGCAATAGACGCTAGCCATACTGCTGGCCGGGCGATCACCTGGACGGATATTGTTAATCATCTGATTGATAACTATGCCAAAGAAGCGGCGAAAGACTTGATTCACGCCAGCAAGGCATCGAGAGAGGCGTCAGAGTAAAAAGATAAATACCGTGGGAAACCACGGTAAAGTTCGGGTGTCACTGAACCCCGAACCGCAAGCGGTGAAACCTTCATCAACTCAGAAATATTAATGCCATATCTTTGAGGATTATAAGTTGGCTATATTCGAATTGTTTTCAAAAAGACAAAAGAAATTAAGAGGTGAAGTAGTTGATGTTTACCAATACACGAATATACCAAAAGCATTTCGTGTTCAGGTCGTTCATATTGTAAGAGATACTATCGGTGAAGATAGTGACTATGAAACGGAAGCAAGTAATATTTACAGACTCGTTCATCAAACGTTGTGCAAGGAATATGGTGTATTCTCTCTCCAGCAGTACCCTGACTCGAATTTCGGGGCAATATTTGACCACTTTTTGGCAGAGAAAAATCATGAAAAATGCTTAGATATCATTGAAATATTCTTCAAGATGATAAATGGCTATATAAAGTCAAATGAATGGAAATTCAGAGGGTTAGCAAAGCAAAGTCCTGATGATGCTATTGAAGAACTTAATGCCAGGTTTAAAGAAGCAGGTCTTGGATACCAATTTGAGTCAGGAGAACTGGTTAAAGTTGATTCACAATTCATCCATTCTGATGTTGTAAAGCCTACGCTCCAAATTCTTGGTAAGAATAGCAATTATAACGGAGCAAACGATGAGTTTTTATCCGCACATGAGCATTATAGACATCAGCGATATAAAGAATGTTTAAATGACTGCCTAAAGTCTTTTGAAAGTCTAATGAAAGCCATACATAAAAAACATTCTTGGCAATTTAATGATACTGACACAGCTAAAAAACTAATTAACAGTTGTTTGTCCAATAATTTAGTGCCTGAATACCTCCAGAATCAATTTTCTTCAATAAGAATTTTACTTGAGAGTGGTATTCCTACCATCCGAAATAAAGAAGGTGGGCATGGACAAGGAGCGGAAATAACAAAAGTTCCTGAGTATTTAGCGAGTTACACTCTTCATTTAACCGCTACTAATCTGCTATTTTTGGCTAAATGCGAAGAAAGTTATACGAAAAAGTAGTTATTGGTTCGCACAATGACGTTATGCTAAAGAGGCCGCTGCGGGATTCGATTTTCGCAGCGGCCTTTTCAACATAACGAGTC
>NZ_JBBBQR010000032.1:0-3229 GCF_037136835.1 Pectobacterium sp. 1950-15
TTCGGTACCGACTTTAACGGTAACCGCATCACCCGCTTTGACGTCGTTATCGACTTTACCGCTGACGGCAATCGTCTGTCCGGATTCGGCCGCGTTGATGACGTTATCGGACGTGACGTTATCGATAGAGATCGAGGCAACTGGCGCAACCGTATCGACACCGTAGGCATGAGTCGTATTGGCGGTGGTGACGTTGCCTGCCGTATCGCGTGTGGTGACTGTCGCGCTGATATCGCCATTCGCAACTAATACAGAGCCCGGTACGTTCACGCTCCAGGTTTTACCATCAGCATTGACGGTGGTCTGGTAGGTCTCGGTGCCGACTTTAACGGTAACCGCATCACCCGCTTTGACGTCGTTATCGACTTTACCGGTGACCGCAATGGTCTGGCCGGACTCGGCCGCGTTAATCACGTTATCCGACGTCACGTTATCGATAGAAATCGACGCCGTCGGTGCAACCGTATCGACACCGTAAGCGTGGCTGGTATTCGCCGTCGTGACGTTACCTGCCGCATCGCGTGTGTTCACGGTAGCGCTGACATCGCCATTGACGGCTAATACAGAACCCGGAACACTGACGCTCCAGGTTTTACCATCGGCATTGACGGTGGTCTGGTAGGTTTCGGTACCGACTTTCACGGTAACCGCGTCACCCGCTTTAACGTCATTATCCACTTTACCAGTGACCGCAATCGTCTGACCGGATTCCGCCGCGTTAATCACGTTATCGGATGTCACATCATCAATAGAAATCGAGGCGGTTGGCGCCACCGTATCGACACCGTAAGTGTGATTCGTGTCTGCGGTAGTGACATTACCTGCCGCATCACGTGTGGTCACGCTGGCGCTCACATCGCTATTCGCCGCCAGTACCGAGCCCGGAACATTGACGCTCCAGGTTTTACCATCGGCATTGATGGTAGTCTGGTAGGTCTCGGTGCCGACCTTAACCGTAACGGCATCACCCGCTTTGACGTCGTTATCCACTTTACCGGTGACCGCAATGGTCTCGCCGGATTCGCTGGCATTGATGACATTGTCGGCGGTGACGTTATCGATAGTAATCGAGGCGGTTGGTGCAACGGTATCAACACCGTAGGCGTGGCTGGCATTCGCAGTCATAGCGTTACCTGCAGCATCACGCGTAGTGACCGTCGCGCTCACATCACCGTTGGCGGCGAGTACCGATCCCGGCACGTTCACGCTCCAGGTTTTGCCATCCGCATTGACGGTGGTCTGGTAGGTCTCGGTACCGACCTTAACCGTAACCGCATCACCCGCTTTGACGTCGTTATCGACTTTACCCGTCACGGCAATCGTCTGACCGGATTCGACCGCGTTGATCACGTTATCGCTGGTGACGTTATCGATAGATATCGAGGCCGTTGGCGCAACCGTATCGACACCGTAAGCATGATTCGTGTTGGCGCTGGTGACGTTACCTGCCGCATCGCGCGTGGTGACGGTAGCGCTGACGTCACCATTCGCAGCTAACACCGATCCCGGCACATTGACGCTCCAGGTTTTACCATCGGCATTAACGGTGGTCTGATAGGTCTCGGTGCCGACTTTAACGGTAACCGCATCACCCGCTTTGACGTCGTTATCGACTTTACCCGTCACTGCTATCGTCTGCCCGGACTCGCTGGCATTGATGACGTTATCGGACGTGATGTTATCAATAGAGATCGATGCCGTTGGCGCAACGGTATCGACACCGTAGGCATGAGTAGTATCGGCGGTAGTGACGTTACCTGCTGGATCGCGTGTTGTCACGCTGGCAGAGATATCGCCATTGGCAGCTAATACCGATCCCGGTACGTTGACGCTCCAGGTTTTACCATCGGCATTGACAGTGGTCTGGTAGGTCTCGGTGCCGACTTTAACGGTGACCGCATCGCCCGCTTTGACATCGTTATCGACTTTACCGGTGACCGCAATGGTCTGGCCGGATTCGCTGGCATTAATCACGTTATCCGACGTCACATCGTCGATAGTAATCGAGGCGGTTGGTGCAACCGTATCCACGCCGTAGGCATGATGGGTATTCGCGGTGGTGACATTGCCTGCCGCATCGCGCGTGGTGACCGTGGCACTCACATCACTATTCGCCGCCAGCACTGAACCGGGAACGTTCACGCTCCAGGTTTTACCATCCGCATTGACGGTGGTCTGGTAGGTTTCGGTACCGACTTTAACCGTAACCGCATCGCCCGCTTTAACGTCGTTATCGACTTTACCGCTGACGGCAATCGTCTGTCCGGATTCGGCCGCATTGATGACGTTATCCGACGTCACATCGTCGATTGTAATGGACGCGGTCGGCGCAACCGTATCGACACCGTAAGCATGATTCGTGTTGGCGCTGGTGACGTTACCTGCCGCATCGCGCGTGGTGACGGTCGCACTCATATCACCGTTGGCGGCTAATACCGATCCCGGTACATTCACGCTCCAGGTTTTGCCATCGGCATTCACCGTCGTCTGATAGGTCTCGGTGCCGACTTTGACCGTAACCGCATCACCCGCTTTCACGTCATTATCGACTTTACCGCTGACGGCAATTGTCTGTCCGGATTCGGCGGCGTTGATGACGTTATCGGACGTGACATTGTCGATAGTAATCGAGGCGATTGGTGCAACGGTATCGACACCGTAAGCATGAATCGTATTGGCGGTGGTGACGTTACCTGCTGGATCGCGCGTGGTCACACTGGCGCTAACATCACCGTTGGCGGCCAGCACAGAGCCCGGCACATTGACGCTCCAGGTTTTGCCATCCGCATTCACCATGGTCTGATAGGTCTCGGTGCCGACTTTGACCGTAACCGCATCGCCGGCTTTGACGTCGTTATCCACTTTACCCGTCACCGCAATGGTCTGGCCGGACTCAGCAGCATTAATCACGTTATCGCTGGTGACATTATCGATAGTAATCGAGGCGGTTGGTGCAACGGTATCAACACCGTAGGCGTGGCTGGCATTCGCAGTCGTAGTGTTACCTGCAGCATCACGCGTAGTGACCGTCGCGCTCACATCACCATTCGCCGCCAGCACCGATCCCGGCACGTTCACGCTCCAGGTTTTACCATCCGCATTCACCGTCGTCTGATAAGTCTCGGTACCGACTTTCACGGTAACTGCATCACCGGCTTTGACGTCGTTATCCACTTTACCGCTGACCGCAATGGTCTCGCCGGATTCGCTGGCATTGATCACGTTATCG
>NZ_JBBBQR010000033.1:0-2418 GCF_037136835.1 Pectobacterium sp. 1950-15
AGCATCATCAGCACAGTTCTATTTTGACTTTGCTAATGGCGGAATAAAATATCGAAGTTCTCGTGATTATCATGGCTTTGAAAAACCGTGGGCTCGTATTTATACCGATCAGGATAAACCTACAGCTGATGAAATTGGGGCTGTGGCGAATGCCATAGGTGCTATCGGTGCGAACCCATCCAGTATAGACGAGTACTTATCTCAATTAGCTCAGCAGCAAGAGATGGGTAGCAGAAGATTTGCTGACGGAACATGGAAAACACATATTTCTGTCCGTCACCTCGGCGGAAAATCGGAAAACGGAGATTCCAATAATACGTTGTATGGATTGGCTATCATTGATGAAAATTTACAGTCAAATTCATATGATATATCTATATACAAGCAGAATAATGGTACATGGCTTCAGCCTGTAAAAATCTACCATTCTGGTTATAAACCGTCTGCATCTGACATTGGTGCACTGACTTTAACGGAAGCTGATGTGCGTTATTTAGGGAAAAGTAATGGCATTCAGGATATTCGTTTGGGGGCACTAAGTTCGATTAATGCTTACCGAGGCCCAGGTTTTTCAGATACTGCCGGGTATATAATGACGGCGATAGTAAATCACAACCATGATGATTACATTGATACGTTATCCCGGAGACCACTTCAAAAATTGGTTAATGGTACATGGCTAACAGTAGAGGTCGTATGAAATGAATAATTTCATGAGTTTTAAAAAATACATTCCAAAGAATAAACAAGAATTATTAAGTTACAATGCGATATTTTTAATTAGTGATTCAGAGGATGATTGGTATGACTGCCAAAATAGCTTCTCAAAAGATACATTCAAAGTAATGTATGACAGTAATAATATTATTTGCTCTATTTCAAAGGATGTGTCTTCATTTTTCCCGATTGAAATGAGCGTTGCAGAGTTAGCTGAATTGCCTGATGGTGTTGATATTTATGGTGGTTGGGTTTTTGATGGTAATTCAGTTGTTCCGCGCGTGTACACCCAGATCGAAAACATCGAAAGGGCAGATGATAAAAAGAAATTGCTGTTAAATCGTATTAACCAAGATGTCATCCCTCTACAAGATGCAGTAGATTTGGGTATTGCAAGTGAAGAAGAAAAAAATAAATTAAATGCCTGGAAAAAATATCGGGTGCTGCTGATGCGTCTTGATACATCAAAAGCCCCCGACGTTGAATGGCCTGAAGAACCTGTTAGTTAAATTATGCTAAGGAGGGCACATCAGGGAAAACAATTTCATCTGAATTAACATCAACTCGACTGAGCTGTAAGCGGTACGTTTTCCATGCTTTCAGCTCATTTTTTTCTTCTTCCGTTGCCAGGTTTAGTTCAACGGCATCGCTGAGTACCTGAATGCGCTCACTTGCTTGAGATAATCTGGTATTAAGTTCTACTTTTTTATTTGCAATTAATACCTGGCGTTGAGCTTCCAAATCGATTACCCATTTTCCATCTTCCCATTTATCAAATTCAGAGGTCGGTACCAATAAAGTCTGACTGGCTTGCAATTCGCCCATATCCGTAACCTTATGGGGTTGACGGGTTTCCGTATTATAAACAGTCTGACCGCGATAGTCAGATACATGCTCCCACTGCTTTCCATTCGCGCTACGCCTCAGAGCCAAACCTTCCTGAGGAAGTTCTGGAACGTCAATATAACTACCAGCAGGCACACCTACGCCAATAGGCAAATATTCATAATTAGCACCGATATACTCTCGGCTTACTGGGTGAACCTGATAGATAGTAATCCAACCTGCCTGAACGCTAAAACCTGATTCATTCATTTTTGCTGAGTTAACTTCAATAGAATAGTTTTTCATTATGCTGCTCTCACGATGTAGTTAAATGCGATATTACGGGGGCGGGTTTCAGCGCCTCCGACTAAAGAATCTATATTATAATTTGAATACCCAGGATCATCTCCTGATGCATATCTAAGAGGACTTCCGCTTGAGCCATTTATATTGTTAGAATTATCAAACCCGATATATTGAAGTGCATGATAATGAGATTTAAACAAATCTAACTGTAAACTCAACATTGTGCGCCCACTGTCAATTTGACGCCCATCATCCCAACCTCGAATAAACTCACCACGAAGATCGGGTAATACTCTGGATGGATAAATTTGTGCTAAAAGTGGATAGATTTTTTGATCAAATGTCTGCCCGTTACACTTTAACCAACCAGATGGTGCTGTTGCCTGTGGCCACGGCATAGGGATACCAACAAGTTCATTGAGAGATAATGCCCCGATATCAGCAGCTGTAGGTTTATCCTGATCGGTATAAATACGTGCCCACGGTTTTTCAAAGCCATGATAATCACGAGAACTTCGATATTTTATTCCGCCATTAGCAAAGTCAAAATAGAACTGTGCTGATGATGCA
>NZ_JBBBQR010000034.1:0-1579 GCF_037136835.1 Pectobacterium sp. 1950-15
GATGACCCGGATTTACCAAAGTCACCCACCTTCACGCTTAAACCGGGACAACCGTCGCCCGGATAACCTAGCTTTCTCCGTCCCCCCTTCGCAGTAACACCCAGTACAGGAATATTAACCTGTTTCCCATCGACTACGCTTTTCAGCCTCGCCTTAGGGGTCGACTCACCCTGCCCCGATTAACGTTGGACAGGAACCCTTGGTCTTCCGGCGTGCGGGTTTTTCACCCGCATTATCGTTACTTATGTCAGCATTCGCACTTCTGATACCTCCAGCAACCCTCACAGGCCACCTTCGCAGGCTTACAGAACGCTCCCCTACCCAACAACACCTAAGTGTCGCTGCCGCAGCTTCGGTGCATGGTTTAGCCCCGTTACATCTTCCGCGCAGGCCGACTCGACCAGTGAGCTATTACGCTTTCTTTAAATGATGGCTGCTTCTAAGCCAACATCCTGGCTGTCTATGCCTTCCCACATCGTTTCCCACTTAACCATGACTTTGGGACCTTAGCTGGCGGTCTGGGTTGTTTCCCTCTTCACGACGAACGTTAGCACCCGCCGTGTGTCTCCCGTGATAACATTCTTCGGTATTCGTAGTTTGCATCGGGTTGGTAAGTCGGGATGACCCCCTAGCCGAAACAGTGCTCTACCCCCGAAGATGAGTTCACGAGGCGCTACCTAAATAGCTTTCGGGGAGAACCAGCTATCTCCCGGTTTGATTGGCCTTTCACCCCCAGCCACAAGTCATCCGCTAATTTTTCAACATTAGTCGGTTCGGTCCTCCAGTTAGTGTTACCCAACCTTCAACCTGCCCATGGCTAGATCACCGGGTTTCGGGTCTATACCCTGCAACTTAACGCCCAGTTAAGACTCGGTTTCCCTGCGGCTCCCCTATACGGTTAACCTTGCTACAGAATATAAGTCGCTGACCCATTATACAAAAGGTACGCAGTCACACCCCGAAGGATGCTCCCACTGCTTGTACGTACACGGTTTCAGGTTCTATTTCACTCCCCTCGCCGGGGTTCTTTTCGCCTTTCCCTCACGGTACTGGTTCACTATCGGTCAGTCAGGAGTATTTAGCCTTGGAGGATGGTCCCCCCATATTCAGACAGGATGTCACGTGTCCCGCCCTACTCATCGAACTCACAACTTGTGCATTTTTGTGTACGGGACTATCACCCTTTACTGTGCGACTTTCCAGACGCTTCCACTAACACACAAACTGATTCAGGTTCTGGGCTCTTCCCCGTTCGCTCGCCGCTACTGGGGGAATCTCGGTTGATTTCTTTTCCTCGGGGTACTGAGATGTTTCAGTTCCCCCGGTTCGCCTCATTATGCTATGGATTCACATAATGATAGTGTGTCGAAACACACTGGGTTTCCCCATTCGGGTATCGTCGGGTATAACGCTTCATATCAGCTTACCGACGCTTATCGCAGATTAGCACGCCCTTCATCGCCTCTGACTGCCTAGGCATCCACCGTGTACGCTTAGTCGCTTAACCTCACAACCCGAAGATGTTTCGATTGATTCATCATCGCGCTGCGATTATTTGAGAGACTCATTGACAGACTGA
>NZ_JBBBQR010000035.1:0-1517 GCF_037136835.1 Pectobacterium sp. 1950-15
CTTGCCGTGGCGCAGTCCTTCGCTGTCCTGCGTTTGTCCGTTGACTGCACCGAAGCTACTGTAGTCTCCGCTCCAGCGGACCGAGCCGTCCGCATCCGTCATATCCAGCGGTGCGCCATTCAGGTCGGTGGTGTACCTGTCAGTGCACGTCAATGCGCTTCAGCAGGCGGCCCTCGACATCGTACTGAACATCGCCTCGCAATATGGTAGCCTTAACTCTTATTGACTACCATAAGGATCAATGACTTAAGTAGTCAGTATTTATTATTTTGTTACCTCAATATCGTATCCTTAATTATGATTGTTTAGTCCAAATCAGGCTTTTATCTTGAATTCCCAATAATTCCTCTTTTTTTCATCAACCGCTGTTCTTCACGGAATAAATGTTATTATTGGTATAATTCCACCCGGTGTAATATTGTTCAGGTTGCCTGTTTTAGACTGATTTCCTTTCAAATGAACTACCATTTAGAGAAGTTATTTAGTTATTTCTAACATTAGTTCTTTATATTCTGTTTTATAAAAATCATTTTTTGCGTTATCAATTAACTTCTCAATTATAATTACAAATCTATTTCTGTAATAATCTGGAATAACTTCATTGGAGTTTATTATTTTTTTTAGTTCAATATAAAAATTCCTCTCCGATTTATTTTTTGGTGATATTTCAGGAACTGAAATAAGATAATCCCATTTATCTTTTTGAGTATTAAATTGCGGGAGCTGCATAATAAATAAAGAGACGTAATAATTTACTTTTTTTATATGTTTCAAATCATAAAAAAAATAAAAAAAATCATTTTCTGGGGGAAGTCCATATCTCTTAATCATATTCCCTATTACTGAAACGGAATTTATAATCGTACTGGTATTAAAAATTCCTGTTTTGCACAAAGAAATTATTTTATTGGCTAAAGATAGGTCAGAAAAGAAAATCTCATAATGTTTTGACTGTTCTTTTCTAACAATTATCTCTAATTCATTTATTAATAATGATATTTCTTTTATATCGTCATGCATCGAGTCAAAAGACTTTATCTTATTGGAAATAATTTCTAGAGCATTAATGTTTTTTTCTACCTGACTCATTCAGCAACCTCCCTTAAATTTACCTTTACTATCAACGTTTACAGTTTTTCCACTGGAAAGCGCATCACTAATCTGAGTTTGGCTAAGATAATTTCGCCCATGAGCCAAATTATTTGGGTCATAGCTATGATAAAAACCACCATCCTTCCTGACAGCATTAGTAATGTTAGAGTTCCCTAGAGCATGATCCAATGCTGAACCCTCTAAATTTCTCGCTGCAATTCTATTTTGAAGTCCATCAACAAAACTAACTTGGGAAAATACTCTCCCATCACTTGCATGCTCAATGACTCGTTGCTGAACTGTTCTATCGGTTATTCCATAATACACAACTTCACCGGCAGAATTGATAAGTTGATAAAAAGCCCACAACCCCAGCGGATCCACCCACCCCAACGGGTTAGGCGCATACTGATAGAGGTTAATCC
>NZ_JBBBQR010000036.1:0-1377 GCF_037136835.1 Pectobacterium sp. 1950-15
TATATGGACGCTCCCGGTTGAACAAGGCATTTTTCAGCAAGATGTAAAATCGGTAACTGCAGGCATATATCCGGTTTCTTATGGGGCTTCTGCGCCCCGAACCATGATGAAATCCGCCAGGTGAGAACCAAGCATCCACTACGGGCTATCGTGCCCATCGGCGAACCGGTTTACCTCACCTGCGGTCTTACCTGTTTTGCCATCTTTTTGATTACACCTGCAATTCCGGACTGCGTTTTACCCTTTCTGAACCCCTGCGAGGACTGAGCGGTGCTCAGGCCCCCGCAGGGGGACGATATTCTGTTTCATGGACCAGCATCGACCACAGTATCCGCGCTGTTTTACTCGCCTGTGCCACTACCGCGACATTGTAATTTTTGCGTTTCAGCAGTCCGTCGAGCCACCGCATGTCTTCCCGGTGTCGCTCAATCACGGAAGCGACTGCACGGGCTCCGTGAACCAGAAGATAACGGAAGTAACCATCGCCCCGTTTGCTTATCCGCCCCAGATGCTGTTTGCCTCCGCTGGAATGTTCACGCGGCGTTAACCCCATCCAGGCTGAGAACTGTTTTGCACAGCTGAACTGCTTTCCGTCACCCACTGACGCGACCAGATACGTCGCTGTCAGCAGTCCGACGCCGGGCACTTTTGTCATGCGTTTACAGGCTGCCTGTGTTTCAGCCCATGACTGCAGTTGTTGTTCGATCAGCACCAGATGGTCATCCAGCGCATCAATATGCGCCATCTGCCGTAATGCGCTGGCACGAACGAACGGGGATAACTCATTTTCTCCGTCTTCAAGAATTTCTGGAACGCCCTGCTTCAGCGCTTTTCTGCCCGTTGCCATCACAAAACCAAACTCGCTCAGCATGGCCCGCAGGCTGTTCGTACAGGCGACCCGTTCCCGGATAATGATATCCCGCTCCGTATGAAGGGCGAGCACAGCCTGCTGGTCAACGGTTTTGACCTGAACAAAACGCATATTGGGCCGAGTAACAGCTTCGCAGATGGCTTCCGCATCCGTCGCATCGGTCTTGTTGGTTTTGACGTAAGGCTTGACGTACTGCGGTGGCATCAGCCTGACCTGATGGCCGTGGCGGATAAACATGCGGGCAAAATGGTGGCTGGATGAACACGCCTCCATCCCAATAAGACAGGGTTCGAGACGGATAACGAACTCAGCAAACTTTGCCCGCGAGAGTTTCTTTTTCAGCACGGTCTGGCCGGTGTGATCGACACCATGAAGAACGAAAACGTTTTTTGCCAGATCGATACCAAGGGTAGATACTTGCATTTGGACGCTCCTTCTTTTGAGATTTGACACTCATACTCTGGCACATCTGATGCCGTTAAGATGGAGCGTCCATCTCATTATCC
>NZ_JBBBQR010000037.1:0-1355 GCF_037136835.1 Pectobacterium sp. 1950-15
GCTTATCCGCTCGTTATTGTAGTAATCGATATAGTCCTCTATCGCCTTCCTCAGTTCATTGACACTACTGAACTCGCTCAGATAAAAACACTCCGATTTCAGCGTACCGAAGAAGTTTTCCATCACCGCATTGTCCAGACAGTTTCCTTTGCGCGACATACTTTGCGTCATGCCCTGAGCCTTTAATCTGGCCTGATAGCCGGCCATTCGATACTGCCAGCCCTGATCCGAGTGCAACAGCGGAGTATCTTCCGGGCTCAGTTTCGAGAACGCATCGCGCAGCATCGTGTTAACCATCTCCATCACCGGCCTCTCCGACAGGCTGTAAGAGATAATCTCCCGGTTAAACAGATCGAGAACCGGTGACAGGTACAGCTTTTTACCCTGTACCGAGAACTCTGTAACATCCGTAACCCATTTTTCGTTGGCTTTCGAGGCACTGAAGTTTCGGCTCAGGATATTGGGCGCTGCCTTGCCCGTTTCCCCTTTCCAGGCCCGATATTTCTTCACTCTTACCAGAGACCGGAGCGACAGCTCTGCCATCAACCGCTGCACTGTTTTATGGTTTATCAGCAGCCCCTGTTTTCTCAGGGAGAGCGTGATTCTGCGGTATCCATAACGCCCTTTGTGCCAGTGGTATATCTCTCTGATTTTGTTTTTCAGTCCGGCCTGCCTGTCCACTCGCTTCAGCGCATTCATATTGTGATACCACGTGCTGCGGGACATATCCGCTGCACGCAGAAGATCACTGAGCGCATACTCCAGCCTTAGCTCACCGATTATTGCAGCTTTCTGCCGTTTTTCTCGCGTTGAACTAAGGCCTTCAGCTTTTTTAGATAAGCATTCTCTGCTCGCAGGTAACGGAGTTCAGCCCGCAGTTCTTCGGGAGATAGCTTTTCCAGTGCAGCATCGGTAAGTGGCGGTGTTTTTTGGGGTTTTGTCATGCCTTTGCTCCAACCCGGTTTTATATTCAGAAGTCCTTTCTCACCTGCGTCTTTGTAGACATTCACCCAGTGCCGGACAACGGTTTCATTAGAGATATTAAACCGGGCGGCGGCTTCACGCATCGAAAGTTCTTCATTGAGTACAGTCCGGACAACAGCTATCCGAAACGCCGGAGAATGGCGGTCATTTTTCCAGGTAATACCATCAATACCGTGGAGTTGCCAGGCTCTTACCCAGCGTCGCACTGATGTTCTTTCAACACCAAAACGTTCAGCGGTACAATATGTACCATCCTTACTTGAAAGGTAGTGCTTAACGACTGCCAGTCGTAGCTCAAGGGAATATTTTGGCTTTGCCATAAAAAACTGCACCTTACTCAGTTGGATATCCAACTTTTAGGGTGCAGTCCA
>NZ_JBBBQR010000038.1:0-1253 GCF_037136835.1 Pectobacterium sp. 1950-15
CCGGTCAGCGTGTCTGGCCTGCAACAGCCGGAAACCTTCCCATAGGAAACGTGTTTCTTCCTGCCTCCCGTTTTCGCCCCAGATAACCGTTTTACGGGTGCGTCTGCCCAGTGCGTCATAGCTATAGCGTGCGACAAAATCGCCCTGTGGGCCCTGCCGTCAGCGATTAACCTTAAAGGCCGCTGGCTGGAAGAGTCCAGCTTTATCACCAGAATGCCGATCACGGTGACGGTTGAGTGGGGCAGGATAGTGATTGAGACGGAGATTAATCTCTGACGCTGCGCACGATAAACAGCAGATAACATAAAGCCGGAAGGATCGTTGGGATCGCCTCCGGCTATTTTTACTAAGAAATATTATATTTTTTAATAAAATCAGAATAAATCTCTTTTATATCATCATTATTGCTTTTTTTACATTCATCCATTAACCGCTCTCTTAAATCATTATAACTTAAAAAAATCAATAACTCCGCAACTCTTCTATACATATATTCATCTCGAGAGATAATCAGTTCATCAAAAATAGATGTTAACCCATCCCTGACAATATTATTCTTTGAGTTTTTTATTAATATATCCCTAGCAAAATGAAAATTATCAATATTACCATCCACAGCAATATCGATAACTATTGGTATTAGTATTTCAAGGTGTGAATTATCAAAATCTTCATCTCTTATAAATCTTAGCACTGCCCCCTGCTCAGATACATTGTTAATAATTAGCAAGATCTTCTCAAAAAAATCATGAGATTTTCTAAAGTAATGTTTAGCAAATAAGAAGTTATTTTCGGCCTCTTTTACCGAACTCCATTCTCCAGAATAGACATTTCCAATCGTCATATCTTTCCACCATATTGCCAGTGTATTGAATCAAATAAATTTTGAAACTCGGTCATTGGCATGTCACGTGTAGGGTAAATAGTAGCATGGCCTGCTGCATGTGGTGAGCCAGGAATTACATCTTTTCCATCAACTTTAATGCCTAGACCATCAGGTAGTTTACTTCCTTCAGGAATTGTATGGTAATGCCCACTTAATGGCGATTTATTAGGATCCAGTGTAGTAGAGGCTCCCTGCGGTAATAGCTTGTCAGCTTGGGATTTCACCATCCCATTAGCGTCAACATCAATATCTTTTCCCGGCCTTGGTGCGCGAGGCTTATTTTTGTTTCCGAATGCGCAATGTCCATTCAACCCCAGCGGATCCACCCACCCCAACGGGTTAGGCGCATACTGATAGAGGTTAATCT
>NZ_JBBBQR010000039.1:0-1232 GCF_037136835.1 Pectobacterium sp. 1950-15
AACCGCTGGCAACAAAGGATAAGGGTTGCGCTCGTTGCGGGACTTAACCCAACATTTCACAACACGAGCTGACGACAGCCATGCAGCACCTGTCTCACAGTTCCCGAAGGCACCAAAGCATCTCTGCTAAGTTCTGTGGATGTCAAGAGTAGGTAAGGTTCTTCGCGTTGCATCGAATTAAACCACATGCTCCACCGCTTGTGCGGGCCCCCGTCAATTCATTTGAGTTTTAACCTTGCGGCCGTACTCCCCAGGCGGTCGATTTAACGCGTTAGCTCCGGAAGCCACGCCTCAAGGGCACAACCTCCAAATCGACATCGTTTACAGCGTGGACTACCAGGGTATCTAATCCTGTTTGCTCCCCACGCTTTCGCACCTGAGCGTCAGTCTTTGTCCAGGGGGCCGCCTTCGCCACCGGTATTCCTCCAGATCTCTACGCATTTCACCGCTACACCTGGAATTCTACCCCCCTCTACAAGACTCTAGCTTGCCAGTTTCAAATGCAGTTCCCAAGTTAAGCTCGGGGATTTCACATCTGACTTAACAAACCGCCTGCGTGCGCTTTACGCCCAGTCATTCCGATTAACGCTTGCACCCTCCGTATTACCGCGGCTGCTGGCACGGAGTTAGCCGGTGCTTCTTCTGCGGGTAACGTCAATCGATGAGGTTATTAACCTCACCGCCTTCCTCCCCGCTGAAAGTGCTTTACAACCCGAAGGCCTTCTTCACACACGCGGCATGGCTGCATCAGGCTTGCGCCCATTGTGCAATATTCCCCACTGCTGCCTCCCGTAGGAGTCTGGACCGTGTCTCAGTTCCAGTGTGGCTGGTCATCCTCTCAGACCAGCTAGGGATCGTCGCCTAGGTGAGCCATTACCTCACCTACTAGCTAATCCCATCTGGGCACATCTGATGGCAAGAGGCCCGAAGGTCCCCCTCTTTGGTCCGAAGACGTTATGCGGTATTAGCTACCGTTTCCAGTAGTTATCCCCCTCCATCAGGCAGTTTCCCAGACATTACTCACCCGTCCGCCGCTCGTCACCCAAGGAGCAAGCTCCTCTGTGCTACCGCTCGACTTGCATGTGTTAGGCCTGCCGCCAGCGTTCAATCTGAGCCATGATCAAACTCTTCAATTTAAGATTTGTTTGATTTGCTGAACTCGTCAGCGATGCTCAAAGAATTAGTAACTGTTTATTCGTAATGAATTTACTGTTGTTCACTCTTCAAGACTT
>NZ_JBBBQR010000040.1:0-1210 GCF_037136835.1 Pectobacterium sp. 1950-15
TATGAGTCTTTCGTCACCCACAAAACACCTTCGGTGTTGTAAGGTTAAGCCTCTCGGGTCATTAGTACTGGTTAGCTCAACGTATCGCTACGCTTACACACCCAGCCTATCTACGTCGTCGTCTTCAACGGCCCTTCAGGGGCATCAAGTGCCCAGGGAAGACTCATCTCGAGGCAAGTTTCCCGCTTAGATGCTTTCAGCGGTTATCTCTTCCGCACTTAGCTACCGGGCAATGCAATTGGCATCACAACCCGTACACCAGTGGTGCGTTCACTCCGGTCCTCTCGTACTAGGAGCAACCCCTCTCAATCTTCCAACGCCCACGGCAGATAGGGACCGAACTGTCTCACGACGTTCTAAACCCAGCTCGCGTACCACTTTAAATGGCGAACAGCCATACCCTTGGGACCTACTTCAGCCCCAGGATGTGATGAGCCGACATCGAGGTGCCAAACACCGCCGTCGATATGAACTCTTGGGCGGTATCAGCCTGTTATCCCCGGAGTACCTTTTATCCGTTGAGCGATGGCCCTTCCATTCAGAACCACCGGATCACTAAGACCTGCTTTCGCACCTGCTCGAGCTGTCACTCTCGCAGTCAAGCTAGCTTATGCCTTTGCACTAACCTCCTGATGTCCGACCAGGATTAGCTAACCTTCGTGCTCCTCCGTTACGCTTTGGGAGGAGACCGCCCCAGTCAAACTACCCACCAGACACTGTCCGCAACCCGGATTACGGGTCTACGTTAGAACATCAAACATTAAAGGGTGGTATTTCAAGGTTGGCTCCACGCAGACTGGCGTCCACGCTTCAAAGCCTCCCACCTATCCTACACATCAAGGCTCAAGGTTCAGTGTCAAGCTATAGTAAAGGTTCACGGGGTCTTTCCGTCTTGCCGCGGGTACACTGCATCTTCACAGCGAGTTCAATTTCACTGAGTCTCGGGTGGAGACAGCCTGGCCATCATTACGCCATTCGTGCAGGTCGGAACTTACCCGACAAGGAATTTCGCTACCTTAGGACCGTTATAGTTACGGCCGCCGTTTACCGGGGCTTCGATCAAGAGCTTCGCCTTGCGGCTGACCCCATCAATTAACCTTCCGGCACCGGGCAGGCGTCACACCGTATACGTCCACTTTCGTGTTTGCACAGTGCTGTGTTTTTATTAAACAGTTGCAGCCAGCTGGTATCTTCGACTGATTTCAGCTCC
>NZ_JBBBQR010000041.1:0-1172 GCF_037136835.1 Pectobacterium sp. 1950-15
GCCGGAGTAATCTGGTGGTTGTAGAGAAATTCGGTGGAGCGGTAGTTCAGTTGGTTAGAATACCTGCCTGTCACGCAGGGGGTCGCGGGTTCGAGCCCCGTCCGTTCCGCCACTTATTATGCAAAAAGCCCTAAGTTAACGCTTAGGGCTTTTTGCATATTTAGGCATTAGTATTTTTAGGTGAATTCCTGTCTTCTCTCACTTTTCTTCTCACTTTTTGTTTTTCCTCACCATTTTATTTTTTCCTCTCTATCTTCAGGCGTACATTGCAAGTCTGCGATAAAATTCTTATAACAGAAGAGAACTCTTTTTTGATAGGGTATTTAGTGTATTGAAACTGATAGTGGATAAGGCGTGCGGAAAAAAACCTATGCAATGAGGTATGTTGCTGGCCAACCAGCTGAACGTATCTTTCCTCCCGGGGAAATGCATTATCCGGGGCAAGCGCTACCGACAGGCTCATTGCTGCTGGAGGGAGATGTTTTACGCGTAATGGTGTGGAACATTTTCAAGCAGCAACGAATGAACTGGCTTTCCGTTTTACAGAATTTCGGCAAAGGTACTCAGCTAGTCTTGTTGCAGGAGGCACAAAGTACGCCAGACCTCATCCGTTTTGCAACCAGTAATTATCTCTCTGCCGATCAAGTGCCCGCGATTATTCTTCCACAACATCCATCTGGTGTGATGACGTTGTCAGCTGCTCAGCCGGTGTATTGCTGTCCTTTACGTGAAAGAGAGCCCTTGTTGCGTTTAGCCAAGTCCTCTCTGGTGACGGTCTATGCGCTTCAGAATGGGCAGAGACTGATGGTTATCAATATCCATGCGGTTAACTTTAGTTTTGGTGTTGAGGTTTATACCAAGCAGTTGGCTGCAATTGGGGAGCAACTTACCCATCATCAGGGGCCGGCTATTATGGCTGGAGATTTTAATGCGTGGAGTCAGCAGCGTATTAACGCACTTAATCGGTTTGCGGCAAGGATGGGGTTGCAGGAGGTACATTTCGTTGATGACCAGCGGCGCAAGGCGTTTGGTCGACCGCTAGATTTCGTCTTTTACCGTGAACTGGCCGTAAACCAGTCTTCCGTCTTGGTGACTCAAGCTTCAGATCACAACCCACTGCTCGTCGAGTTTAGCCTGGTTTAATCGCCATAAAAAAACAGCCCTCTACATTT
>NZ_JBBBQR010000042.1:0-1161 GCF_037136835.1 Pectobacterium sp. 1950-15
CGCCTGGCCCTGGGTAAGCAGCTTGCCGGTCTGCGTATTGTCCAGACGGTTTTTCGCCGTCAGCGACAGCGCAGACAGCCCCAGCAGCTGTCCGGCATTCCCGATGTCATCGGCCGTCAGCGCCAGCGTGTTGCCCTGCCAGAGCCCGTCGTTACTGACCCTGCCCGCCTGTGCCTGCAGGGTACCGTTGGTCAGCAGTTGACCGGTGCCGCCAACCGTCAGGCCGTCACGCAATTCCAGCGTGATACCGCGCTCACCGATAACCGTGCCAGCGTTACTGAACGAACCGCCGTTCAGCGCCAGCGCCCGGCTTTCCCAGCGTCCGCTGTTGTTGAGTTGATTGCCGCGCAGCGTCAGGGTGTCGGCGGTATGCAGCAGGCCTGCGCCCTGATAGTCGCCAGTGAGCGACAGGGCGCCGTCAGCAATCACGCTGCCAGTGTTGTTTATCGCCCCGCTGTCGAGCGTCACCTTACCCACGCCGGACACGGTACCCTGATTATCGAGCAGGCTGGCGCTCAGCCAGCCGTCACCGCCGGAGAGCAGCGTCCCCTGATTGGTTAACCGGCTGGCTGGGTTGGTACGATCCAGCGTAACGGCTAACCCGTTATCACCCTGCATCCGCCCGCGGTTGGTCAGTTGCTGCGCGTCAACCGTCAGGCGGTCTGCCTGTGCGTCGCCGTCGTTTATCACGTTCGCGGCACGTAATACCGCGATGCCCTGCGACAGCAGTGTGCCGCCCTGCTGGTTGCCAAGGTCATTTGTGGTCGCCAGCGACAGGGCGTTGAGACCAAAAAGCTGCCCACGGTTGGTCAGTTCGCTGGCCTGCAGCGTGATGTCGCCCGCCTGCCACTGCCCCTGATTATCAACCTGACCCGCCGTCAGCGTGCTGCTGCCCTGACTCAGCCATTTGCCCTGATTGCGTGCCGTCCCTGTAATCGCCAGCGTCAGCACATCGACGCCCAGCATCTTGCCGTGGTTATCCAGCGTCTGCGCGTCCACCTTCAGCGCGCGCGCTTCCAGCGTCCCCTGCTGGTCGATATCGTTCGCAACAATACCCAATGTATTACTGCCGCTGACAAGCCCGCGGTTATCCAGTGTATTACGCAGATCCAGTTGCAGATCGTCCGATCCCAGCATCTGCCCGTGGTTCAGCACGTCCGC
>NZ_JBBBQR010000043.1:0-835 GCF_037136835.1 Pectobacterium sp. 1950-15
TGTGGTGACTGTCGCGCTGATATCGCCATTGGCGGCCAGCACTGCTCCCGGCACGTTCACGCTCCAGGTTTTACCATCGGCATTGACGGTGGTCTGGTAGGTTTCGGTACCGACTTTAACGGTAACCGCGTCGCCCGCTTTCACGTCGTTATCCACTTTACCGGTGACCGCTATCGTCTGGCCAGACTCGCTGGCATTGATGACATTATCCGACGTCACATCGTCAATAGTAATCGAGGCAGTTGGCGCAACGGTGTCTACACCGTAGGCATGAGTCGTATTGGCGGTGGTGACATTGCCTGCCGCATCGCGTGTGGTGACTGTCGCGCTGATATCGCCATTCGCAACTAATACAGAGCCCGGTACGTTGACACTCCAGGTTTTGCCATCAGCATTGACGGTAGTCTGGTAGGTCTCGGTGCCGACCTTAACGGTAATGGCATCGCCCGCTTTGACATCGTTATCGACTTTACCGGTCACCGCAATCGTCTGGCCGGATTCAGCCGCGTTAATCACGTTATCGCTGGTGACGTTATCGATAGATATCGATGCGGTTGGCGCAACCGTATCGACACCGTAAGCGTGGCTGGTATTGGCCGTGGTGGCGTTGCCTGCGGTGTCACGGGTGGTGACGGTAGCACTCACATCACCGTTGGCGGCCAGTACAGAGCCGGGAACGTTGACGCTCCAGGTTTTGCCATCGGCATTAACGGTGGTCTGGTAAGTCTCGGTGCCGACCTTAACAGTAACTGCATCACCCGCTTTGACGTCGTTATCGACTTTACCGGTGACGGCTATCGTCTGACCGGATTCGGCCGCGTTGATGACGTTATCC
>NZ_JBBBQR010000044.1:0-790 GCF_037136835.1 Pectobacterium sp. 1950-15
CACCGGTAAAGTCGATAACGACGTCAAAGCCGGTGATGCGGTCACCGTCAAAGTCGGCCCGGAAACGTACCAGACGACCGTCAATGCGGATGGTAAAACCTGGAGCGTCAACGTTCCCGGCTCTGTACTGGCCGCGAATGGCGATATCTCTGCCAGCGTGACGACACGCGATCCGGCAGGCAACGTTACGACCGCCAATACCAGCCATGTTTACGGTGTCGATACCGTTGCACCAACCGCGTCGATATCTATCGACAATGTCACGTCAGATAACGTGATCAACGCGGCTGAATCCGGCCAGACCATTGCGGTCACCGGTAAAGTGGATAACGATGTCAAAGCAGGCGACGCGGTTACCGTTAAAGTCGGCACCGAGACTTACCAGACCACCGTCAATGCGGATGGTAAAACCTGGAGCGTCAATGTGCCGGGCTCTGTACTGGCGGCTAATGGTGATGTGAGCGCCACGGTCACCACCCGTGACACCGCAGGCAACGTTACGACCGCCAATACCAGCCATGCTTACGGTGTCGATACCGTTGCACCAACCGCGTCGATATCTATCGACAATGTCACCAGCGATAACGTGATTAACGCGACCGAATCCGGGCAGACGATTGCAGTGACCGGTAAAGTCGATAACGACGTCAAAGCGGGTGATGCGGTCACCGTTAAAGTCGGCACCGAGACCTACCAGACCACCGTCAATGCGGATGGAAAAACCTGGAGCGTGAATGTACCGGGATCGGTATTAGCCGCCAACGGTGATGTGAGTGCGACCGTCACTACG
>NZ_JBBBQR010000045.1:0-723 GCF_037136835.1 Pectobacterium sp. 1950-15
GATAACGTGATTAACGCGGCCGAATCCGGCCAGACGATTGCGGTGACGGGTAAAGTCGATAACGACGTCAAAGCCGGTGATGCCGTTACCGTCAAAGTCGGCACCGAGACTTACCAGACGACAGTGAATGCCGATGGTAAAACCTGGAGCGTCAACGTACCGGGATCGGTGCTGGCCGCCAATGGGGACATCTCCGCGACAGTGACGACGCACGATGCAGCCGGTAACGCCACCACCGCCGATACGATTCATGCCTACGGTGTCGATACGGTTGCACCAACCGCCTCGATATCTATCGATAACGTCACGTCCGATAACGTCATCAACGCGGCCGAATCCGGACAGACGATTGCCGTCACCGGTAAAGTCGATAACGATGTCAAAGCGGGCGATGCGGTCAGCGTTAAAGTGGGTACCGAGACCTACCAGACCACCGTCAATCCCGACGGTAAAACCTGGAGCGTGAACGTGCCGGGGGCGGTGCTGGCGGCCAACGGTGATGTGAGCGCCACAGTCACCACACGCGATCCGGCAGGCAACGTTACGACCGCCAATACCAGCCATGCTTATGGTGTAGACACGGTTGCACCAACGGCATCGATATCTATCGATAACGTCACGTCCGATAACGTGATTAATGCTGCTGAGTCCGGTCAGACGATAGCGGTGACGGGTAAAGTCGATAACGACGTCAAGGCGGGCGATGCCATTACCGTTAAGGTT
>NZ_JBBBQR010000046.1:0-690 GCF_037136835.1 Pectobacterium sp. 1950-15
TGAATCGCCACGGGTTTAACAGACACCTCAGAGTCATTTAAGATGACTTAAAGAGAGGTGCCCATGAGCGGTAAGCGTTATCCTGAAGAGTTTAAAATTGAAGCAGTCAAACAGGTTGTTGATCGTGGTCATTCTGTTTCCAGTGTTGCAACACGTCTCGATATCACCACTCACAGTCTTTACGCCTGGATAAAGAAGTACGGTCCGGATTCTTCCACTCATAATGAACAGTCAGATGCTCAGGCCGAGATCCGCCGTCTTCAGAAAGAGTTGAAGCGGGTTACGGACGAACGGGACATATTAAAAAAAGCCGCGGCGTACTTCGCAAAGCAGTCCGACTGAGGTACGCCTTTATCCGCGACAACAGCCGTTGCTGGCCTGTTCGTTTGCTCTGTCGGGTTCTGGATGTCCATCCGAGTGGATTTTATTTCTGGCTTCAGCAGCCACATTCACAGCGTCACCAGACAGACCAGATGCTGACCGGGCAGATCAAACAGTTCTGGCTTGAGTCTGGCTGCGTCTATGGTTATCGCAAGATCCATCTCGATCTGCGTGATACCGGACAGCAGTGCGGAGTGAACCGGGTCTGGCGGCTGATGAAGCGTGCCGGAATAAAAGCTCAGGTTGGGTACCGTAACCCACGTGCACGTAAAGGAGAAGCCAGCATCGTGACACCCAACAGGCTCCAGC
>NZ_JBBBQR010000047.1:0-625 GCF_037136835.1 Pectobacterium sp. 1950-15
TTGTCAGCTTTAAACCACCTCCTCGGGAGGTGGTGATTGTCCCTGTGAGGCTATAGCCTGAAGGAAGCCCATGCCAGAAAATTCCAGCTTACTCACCACAAGTAAGAAGGAAATCACTGACATGAGCAGTTATAGAAGTTCAGCACATGTGTTTTGGCGTTGCAAATACCACTTGGTTTGGACCCCAAAATATCGCTACAAGATTTTAACGGGCACAGTAGGGAAAGAGCTTTACCGTTCGATTTACATACTTTGCAATATGAAAGATTGCGAAATATTGGAACTAAATGTTCAACCAGACCATGTTCATCTTGTAGTGATGGTTCCACCGAAACTCTCAATTTCAACGCTAATGGGCGTCCTGAAAGGGCGCACTGCTATTCGTCTCTACAATAAATTCCCGCATATAAGAAAGAAACTGTGGGGTAATCACTTTTGGGCTAGAGGATACTTTGCGGACACGGTGGGAGTGAACGAAGAAATTATCAGACGTTACGTGAGGCATCAGGATAAGAAAGACCAAGAGTACGAACAGCAAATGGAGTTATTGCAGGATTAAAACGGACAAGGCCCCCTTTTAGGGGGCCCCACTTAAAGCCACCTCTTCAAGAGGTGGATTTTTACT
>NZ_JBBBQR010000048.1:0-609 GCF_037136835.1 Pectobacterium sp. 1950-15
CGTCGCACTCACATCACCGTTGGCGGCCAGTACAGAGCCGGGAACGTTGACGCTCCAGGTTTTGCCGTCGGTATTGACGGTGGTCTGGTAGGTCTCGGTGCCCACTTTAACGGTAACCGCATCACCCGCTTTGACGTCGTTATCGACTTTACCGCTGACGGTTATGGTCTGGCCGGATTCGCTGGCGTTAATCACGTTATCCGACGTCACATCGTCGATTGTAATGGACGCGGTCGGCGCAACGGTGTCGACACCATAAGCATGGCTGGTGTTGGCGGTGGTGACATTACCAGCTGGGTCGCGCGTGGTGACGGTCGCGCTCACATCACCATTGGCGGCGAGTACAGACCCCGGAACATTCACGCTCCAGGTTTTACCATCGGCATTGACAGTGGTCTGGTAGGTCTCGGTGCCGACTTTAACCGTAACCGCATCGCCCGCTTTGACGTCGTTATCGACTTTACCGGTGACGGCAATCGTCTGCCCGGATTCGGCCGCGTTAATCACGTTATCGCTGGTGACATTGTCGATAGATATCGATGCGGTTGGCGCAATGGTGTCTACGCCGTAAGCGTGGCTGGCATTCGCGGTCGTGACGTTACCTGCCGG
>NZ_JBBBQR010000049.1:0-483 GCF_037136835.1 Pectobacterium sp. 1950-15
ACGGCAGGTAACGTCACGACCGCGAATGCCAGCCACGCTTACGGCGTAGACACCATTGCGCCAACCGCATCGATATCTATCGACAATGTCACCAGCGATAACGTGATTAACGCGGCCGAATCCGGCCAGACCATAGCCGTCACTGGTAAGGTGGGCAATGAAGTTAAAGCCGGTGATGCGGTTACGGTCAAAGTCGGCACCGAAACCTACCAGACCACCGTCAATGCCGATGGCAAAACCTGGAGCGTCAACGTACCGGGCTCTGTGCTGGCCGCCAACGGTGATGTTAGCGCCAGTGTGACCACGCGCGATCCGGCAGGTAATGTCACGACGGCGAATGCCAGTCACGCCTACGGTGTCGATACCGTTGCACCAACCGCGTCGATATCTATCGATAACGTCACCAGCGATAACGTGATCAACGCGGCCGAATCCGGTCAGACGATTGCGGTCACTGGTAAAGTTGATAACGACGTCAAAGCG
>NZ_JBBBQR010000050.1:0-426 GCF_037136835.1 Pectobacterium sp. 1950-15
AAAAACGTGAATATTCTGGAAGCGGAATGCTGTGCGGATCACATCCATATGCTTCTGGAAATCCCACCGAAGATGAGTGTCTCGGGATTTATGGGGTACCTGAAGGGAAAGAGCAGCCTAATGCTTTATGAGCAGTTTGGCGATTTGAAGTTCAAATACCGTAACAGGGAATTTTGGTGCCGAGGGTATTACGTTGATACGGTGGGTAAAAACACGGTCAGGATACAAGAATACATAAAGCACCAACTGGCAGAGGATAAAATGGGTGAGCAACTCTCGATCCCGTATCCAGGTAGCCCGTTTACGGGCGGTAAGTAATCCATAGATGCAAATGTCAGATCGCGATGCGCCTGTTAGGGCGCTGCTGGTAAGAGAGCCTTATAGGCGCATATGAAAAACCTCCGGCTATGCCGGAGGATATTTATT
>NZ_JBBBQR010000051.1:0-420 GCF_037136835.1 Pectobacterium sp. 1950-15
GATAACGTGATTAACGCGGCCGAATCCGGCCAGACCATTGCGGTGACGGGTAAAGTCGATAACGACGTCAAAGCCGGCGATACAGTCACCGTTAAAGTGGGTACCGAGACCTATCAGACTACCGTCAATGCCGATGGCAAAACCTGGAGCGTTAACGTACTGGGCTCCGTGCTGGCGGCGAATGGCGATATCTCTGCGACGGTCACCACCCGTGACACTGCAGGCAACGCCACCACGGCCAATACCAGCCACGCTTATGGCGTCGATACCGTTGCGCCAGTTGCCTCGATCACTATCGACGATGTGACGTCCGATAACGTGATCAATGCGACCGAGTCCGGTCAGACCATTGCCGTCAGCGGTAAAGTGGATAACGACGTCAAAGCGGGCGATGCAGTTACGGTTAAAGTGGGTTCCGAG
>NZ_JBBBQR010000052.1:0-418 GCF_037136835.1 Pectobacterium sp. 1950-15
GGCCGGGAACTCAAAGGAGACTGCCAGTGATAAACTGGAGGAAGGTGGGGATGACGTCAAGTCATCATGGCCCTTACGAGTAGGGCTACACACGTGCTACAATGGCGTATACAAAGAGAAGCGACCTCGCGAGAGCAAGCGGACCTCATAAAGTACGTCGTAGTCCGGATTGGAGTCTGCAACTCGACTCCATGAAGTCGGAATCGCTAGTAATCGTAGATCAGAATGCTACGGTGAATACGTTCCCGGGCCTTGTACACACCGCCCGTCACACCATGGGAGTGGGTTGCAAAAGAAGTAGGTAGCTTAACCTTCGGGAGGGCGCTTACCACTTTGTGATTCATGACTGGGGTGAAGTCGTAACAAGGTAACCGTAGGGGAACCTGCGGTTGGATCACCTCCTTACCAAGAAGATGTG
>NZ_JBBBQR010000053.1:0-325 GCF_037136835.1 Pectobacterium sp. 1950-15
GCACCACGCTCGTTCAGCTGTCATGTTTCAATTTTCAGCTTGTTCCAGATTGTTAAAGAGCAAAATACTTCGCAGCATACTGTTTCCAATACGCTCTGAAGTCTTTTTAATGGTGGAGCTATGCGGGATCGAACCGCAGACCTCCTGCGTGCAAAGCAGGCGCTCTCCCAGCTGAGCTATAGCCCCATCGTTGCTTACAGATACCTTACATACCACTCACGGAAGAGTTGGTAGGCCTGAGTGGACTTGAACCACCGACCTCACCCTTATCAGGGGTGCGCTCTAACCACCTGAGCTACAAGCCTATTAAGGTATTTCTGCTCGT
>NZ_JBBBQR010000054.1:0-316 GCF_037136835.1 Pectobacterium sp. 1950-15
CTCGAACCATGCCGACGCTTACTGTTATAAAACATTTCGATATAATCAAAAATATCGCTTCTGGCTTCGTCTCTCGTTCCGTAGATCCTTTTCTTAATCCGTTCGCGTTTCAGTAGCTGGAAAAAGCTTTCCGCAACCGCGTTGTCGTGGCAGTTACCGCGACGACTCATGCTGCCTTCCAGACCGTGTGATTTCAGGAACGATTGCCACTCATGGCTCGTGTACTGACTGCCCTGATCAGAGTGAACCAGTACCTGCTTTTGAGGATTACGCCTCCACACCGCCATAAGTAATGCGTTCAGGACAATCTCTTTTG
>NZ_JBBBQR010000055.1:0-294 GCF_037136835.1 Pectobacterium sp. 1950-15
CGTTCAGCTGTCATGTTTCAATTTTCAGCTTGTTCCAGATTGTTAAAGAGCAATATCTTAAACCCTGACTATCACTAATCAGTTTTAAGATATGAGGTAAGTCGTTGACTTACTGAAGACCCCCGCTTTCACCGGAATGGTCGGATGCGCTGGCGTCCCCTAGGGGATTCGAACCCCTGTTACCGCCGTGAAAGGGCGGTGTCCTAGGCCTCTAGACGAAGGGGACACGACACCGTACTTTGTTGACGCTTTTGCTCATTATTTTCATCAGACAATCTGTGTGAGCACTTCACT
>NZ_JBBBQR010000056.1:0-277 GCF_037136835.1 Pectobacterium sp. 1950-15
CGCCAACACCAGTCACGCTTATGGTGTCGACACCGTTGCACCAACCGCATCGATTACAATCGACGATGTGACGTCGGATAATGTCATCAATGCCAGCGAGTCCGGTCAGACGATAGCGGTCACCGGTAAGGTGGGCAATGAAGTTAAAGCGGGCGATGCCATTACGGTAAAAGTCGGCACGGAAACCTACCAGACCACCGTCAATGCGGATGGCAAAACCTGGAGCGTGAATGTACCGGGATCGGTATTAGCCGCCAACGGTGATGTGAGTGCGACA
>NZ_JBBBQR010000057.1:0-231 GCF_037136835.1 Pectobacterium sp. 1950-15
CCATTCGCACAGCTTTCTTAAAATACTGCCTATCGCCCTGCGTTTTTCCCCGTAGAACACCTGCCTTCGGTACTTCGGCGCAAAAACTATGTGATATTTACAGTTCCATCGGGTGTGCGCTAAGCTCTTTTCGTCCCTCATTGGGACCCCCTTTTGATTTCTTGTTGAACGTTTGCAGTTGCCAGACCGCAAACTGTTTTAACAAATCAAAAGGGGTTTTTATAACTGGCT
>NZ_JBBBQR010000058.1:0-229 GCF_037136835.1 Pectobacterium sp. 1950-15
TGAGCAAGTCACTTCACCTACCATCAGCGTGCCTTCTCCCGAAGTTACGGCACCATTTTGCCTAGTTCCTTCACCCGAGTTCTCTCAAGCGCCTGAGTATTCTCTACCTGACCACCTGTGTCGGTTTGGGGTACGATTCGGTGTTACCTGGAGCTTAGAGGCTTTTCCTGGAAGCGTAGCATCAGTTACTTCATCACCGTAGTGACTCGTCATCACGCCTCAGTGTTAA
>NZ_JBBBQR010000059.1:0-206 GCF_037136835.1 Pectobacterium sp. 1950-15
GTGCTGAATGCGGCCGAGGCGAGCAACGAGGGAGAATGGCAGGCGGACAGCCTGACGCTGGACGCACAAAACCTGATTAACCGCGGACACATTCAGGGCGACCAGTCACTGACGCTGACGCTGGCAAACGGTGATGTAGACAATAAAGGTACGCTGTGGAGCAAGCGCGCTGATATCGCTGCCCGCACGCTGACCAACGCGGGTGA